>JALYXS010000391.1 GCA_030946965.1 Acidobacteriota bacterium | reverse complement strand
TGGTTGTGGCGGGATTACGATCCGGCCAAGCGCGAGCAAACCTACGAGATGGACCCGGCCGAAAAGGCCAAGCCGCTATTCCGGGTGAATATTTACAACCGGGACCACGAGTGACGTTCTACTCCTGCTAGTCGCGACTCGGGTCTTGTACAGAACCGTGACTAACAGCGATTAGAACACCAGGCGCAAAGCAACCTGCAACTGCCTCGGGTTCCCCACGGTGGACGTGATCGTCCCCACCGCGCCGCTTCCGATATTTGCATTCGGCTGCCCGAACTGGGGATGGTTCAAGACGTTGAAAGCTTCGGCGCGGAACTGCACGTCCAGTTTTTCAAACGGCTTGAAGTTCTTAAACAGGGACATGTCGAGATTCGTTCGCCCCGGCCCATACAGAATATCGCGGCCGGCGTTGCCATACACGAACTGCGCGGGCGTCGTGAATGCCGTCTGATCGAACCAGTGGCCAATCGATCGTTGGCCGCTTGGAAGAATGCCGCTGCCAATGCGATCCGGACGGCTGGCGGTTCCGTTTGTCGTCGGGTTGTTCAACTGCGGAGTGTACGGAAGTCCTGTTTGCGTTTGAAGAACGCCGTTGGTTTGCCATCCGCCAAGAAGCGTTCCGGTAAAGCCCTTCATTCCGAAACCGGGCAAGCGGTACGTAAACGCAACCGTGAGCCGGTGGCGGATATCGAACGCGGAATTTCCGCGGTCGCAGAAACGGCAGCGCGGATCTTGAGGCGTGCCCGTGCCACCGCCGAAGTCCGTCGCTACGTCGTCGATGGAATGCGCCCAAGTGTAACCGAGCAGACCTGTCAACCCGGCCGAGAGACGTTTCTCCGCGCTGAACTGAAACGCGTGATAGTCGCTCAGACCGTCGGAAACGTAATACGTGATGTCGCCGAGCCCCGGCCGGATTCCGAAGAAAGGCCGCCGCGGCGTAGTGGCTCCAGGCCCTGGAATGGGCTGATTCGGATTAAAACCATTCCCCAGGCGGCGGCCGAGGTTACCCACGTAAGCAAACTTGAAGAGAGTGTTGATGGGCGTAACTTCGTGTTCTACAGTGAGGTTGAACTGCTCCGCATAAGCTTGCTTGATGTTGTCCGGAATACTGATAACGTTGCCGGTGGGATTATTTAGCGAATTGAAGTTCACCGTCGGCGCGGGCGGAAAACCGCCACTGACGGTCGGTCCGGGAACCTGATCGCCAGGGGTGATCGACAGGACGGGACCGAATGGCGCCTGGCGATCCAGCCGCAGCAAGGCGCCGCCATTGCCGTTGGGATTATAGAAGATGCCAAAGCCGCCGCGAATCACGGTGTGCGAGAGCGCCTGGTACGCAAACCCGAAGCGTGGCCCGAAGTCTTTCCAATCCCCCCGGATTCCGGCGGTGGTGCTGACTCCACCTTGTCCCGCGGCCTTTAACGTAGCCGTCCCCAAGTCGAAATTAGCAATGCGGTTCGCGACTTCGCTGTACGGGCTGTAATACTCCCAGCGCAAGCCGATGTTGATCGTCAACTTCTTGTTAACGCGCCAATCGTCCGCCACGTAGGCGCCGGTTTCGATCCCGCGAATGCCGGGATAGACCAGCAGATAATCCTGCTCATAGAGGCTAGGCAAGCCCAGCAACAAGCTCGCGATGGCATCGCCGCTGTTCACCCCAGGTTGCGCGGTGAAGCCGGTGCTGAAATTAAAGCGGCCATTCCCGCGGTTGGTCTGATACTCGGTAATCTGGCGGCGGCGCACATCCACGCCGAACTTGATGGTGTGCGATCCGCGTGTCCACGTCACATTGTCCAACTCTTCAAAGGTGTTCTCGCGGCGAAGAATCGGCAACGACCGGCTTTGTCCGATGCCGGTATAGTTCGCGGGCGAGAAGATCGAAATCGCGGTTTGCAGCGCGTTCGGATTCGCATTGGGAACGCCCAGTTCGACGCCGAGCGGTTCGTTGGGCGTGGCGCCGGCTTGCGTATAATCGACACGGAAGCGGTTGAATCCGATCCGCAGATCGTTAATCAGGCGCGGTCCGAAAATATGTGTATAGCTGGCAACCGCCTGTTGCACGGGAGTCGACGACACGCCCGCAAACGACGCTTCATCCCCAAGCTGAACCGGATGCGGAATCCCCGCAATCGTGACCGGCGGAAATGTGTTGGGCACAATCGTGTCGGTCTTCTGAATCGAATAGCGCGCGAAGAATGTGTCGTTCGGCGTGAACTGATGATCGAGGCGGACATCGCCCTGATCCCAAGTTTGCGATTGCGTCAGGTTAGCGATGTAATTGTTCGTCAGCGCGGCGGTTTGCGGCGCGGGGTAAGCGTTCACCAGCTTGGCCGTCACGGGGTCGAAACGCGACGCCGGGATAATATTGCCGGGGAACTGCGTGCGCGTGTAAGGGCCGGTCGGAGAACTCGTCGTCAGAGGATCGTAAATCTTCACCGGTAGGGCGCTGAAATTTCCCATCCGCATGGCCAGCGTGGGAACCGTCAAAGTGGAGAGCTGCTGCGCGGTGCGGCGGAAGCCCTCATAATCCACGAAGAAGAACGTTTTGTTCTGGCCGTTGTAAAGTTTGGGGATCTCGACCGGGCCGCCGAACGATCCGCCAAACTGGTTGTACCGGAACGACGGAAATGGCGTGCCCGCCCGGTTGAAGAAATTGCGCGCGTCCATGGCGGAATTGCGCAGGAATTCGAACGCGCTTCCGTGCCAGCTATTGGTTCCCGATTTCGTGACGACGTCTACCACCGCGCCGGAACTGCGGCCCTGATCGGCGCTGAACAAGTTGGTCTGGACTTTGAACTCTTTGATTGCTTCGACGCCGGGCCGGAGCACGATCGAGAGCGTCAGCCGGTCGTTGTTATCGATCCCGTCATAAAGAAAATCGTTCGATCCTTCGCGATTGCCGTTCGAGAATATCTCGGTTCCCGGCCGCCGGTCGTCCGGACGAGTGCCGCTCATGATGGTGCCGGAAACGCTGAATCCCGTGCCGTTCACGCCGGGCGAGAGTGTCGCGAGCTGCACGAAATTCCGGCCGTTGAGCGGAAGCTCTTCCGTCAATTGCGTGTTCACGACAGTACCGAGCGACGACGATTGGCTTTCGAGCAGCGGCGCGGATCCGGTAACCTCGACGGTCTCGCTCACCTGCCCAAGTTGCAAAGCAAAATTCACTTCCGCGCGTTGATTGACCTGCAGCTCGACGTTGTTCTGGACAGTTTTTCGAAAGCCGGGAGCTTCGACCGAAAGATTGTAATTTCCAGGCGGTAGCAGAGTGAGAACGTAGCTGCCGGTCTCGTTCGTGACCGCTTCGCGCGAGACGCCGGTTCCGGCATTAGTGGCGGCCACGCGAGCGTTGGCGACAACCGCGCCGCTCGCGTCGGTGACGTTGCCGTTCAACTCCGCCGTGCTGGTTTGGGCGGAAAGCAACGACCCAAATGATAGGACGCAAAACGAGACAAGGGTGAAATTCTTCTTAGCTGACATGGCTGAACCTCGCAAACCTCTAGATAAGATTGAGTATATCAGCGGCAACCATCCGGACCGGTTTTCCGACCGTTCGGAAGAATTCGCACCGGTAATCCCGAAAGCCGCCGCACAATCGGACTATGAAGATACGCAACCTGTTCTCGTTCTGGGCCGCGGAACCGGCGCGTCTGGCCGACATGCCGCCGCTCTTGTTAAAGGTCGCCGTCTTTGGCGCGCTGGTGGGCATCCTTCTCTCCACCGTGGGCCAACTATTTTCCGGTCATCCACCGCCGGACCTGGCGGACCTGCCGGTTTGGCTGCTGTACGCGACGGGAATCGGCGCCATTTTCAGCCTGTCTTTCTACACTACCTGCGGACTTCCGTGGGTATTTTTGCGCCCGGCGCTACGCGGCTACCCCGCATCGATCAAGCGGGCGGTCGGCTGGATCGCCGGGGCTCTCGGCGCTTGCGCGGGCTTCCTGATTGCCGCATGGGGAGCTAGCTTTTTCCCCGGCGTGCGAATCATTGGCAGCGATCATTTTGGAGCGGTGCTCCTGGTGGAAGCGATTATCGGAGTCGCCCTCACGTCCGTGATCGGGGCCTTCAAGACATTGAAGCAGGAGGTTCAAACTGCGGAGTCGAAAGCTCACGAAGGGGAAGTGCTCGCGGCGAAGGCGCAGGCTTCGGCGCTGCAAGCGCAGATTAATCCTCATTTTTTCTTCAACACGCTAAACACGCTTTCGGCACTGATTCCGGCGAACCCGGCGGCCGCGCAAGAAGTGATCGGTCAACTGGCGGATATGTTCCGCTACACCTTGGCGTGTTCTCAAGGCCAGGCAGTAACCCTTGAGCAAGAGTTGAGTTTCGTCGCGAACTACCTCAAGATCGAAAAGGCCCGGTTTTCCAACCGGCTTCGGATCGAGCTACCGGCGGGTAGCTACGAAGACATCCGCCTGCCCGGCTTGACGCTTCAACCTTTGGTCGAAAATGCGATCCGGCATGGGATTTCCAAGCGCGTGGACGGCGGAACAGTCCGAATCGGCGTGGAGCGTAACGGCGCGGGTTGTCTGATCACTGTGACAAATCCATGCGAGTCGAACGATGAGCCAGTGTTTCGCGATGGGCACGCGCTCGCAAACGTTCGCGAGCGGCTCCATCTGTTCGCGGATGGACGCGCGGCCTTGACAGTCGCGAAGAATGGTCCGAATTCCGTCGAGGCCAAAGTCGCGGTACCGTGCTAGCGTCAGTGTTGATAACGTCATGATCCGAGCTCTGATTGTGGATGACGAGGACCTGGCCCGTGTCAACCTGCGGCGGGTTTTAGATAGCGAGGAAAATGTCGAGGTGATCGGAGAAGCCGCGAACGGAATCGATGCGCTGGAAAAGATCGCCGACTTGAATCCCGACGTGGTTTTTCTCGATATCGAAATGCCCGGCCTTAACGGAATGGAAGTGGCGCGAAACATGGCCGGGGAGCCCGGGTCCGGCCCGTTGATCGTGTTCGCGACGGCTTACGACGAGTTTGCCGTGAAAGCCTTCGAAGCGAACGCGCTCGACTATTTACTAAAGCCGATTCAGCCGCAACGCGTTCGCGAAGCGTTGGGCCGGGTGACCGCCGCGCTCCGCTCGGGGCGCTCGGATTACACGGAGTCGCTGAAGCAGGTGCTCTCCGGAGTAACCTTGAACAAGCTCGCGGTGCGTCGCGGGAAACGAATTGTCCTGCTGGCGTTGAAAGAGATCTTCCAGATCTCAATTGAAGACAAATTGGTCTTCGTGCACACGGAAAAAGAGCGCTTCTTGATTGAGCGCTCGATTGGCGACCTGGAAGAGATGCTGGGCGATTCCGGCTTTCTGCGCATCAGCCGCGGCGAAGTCGTAAACCTGGAGCACGTGCGGGAACTGATTCCCTGGTTCTCCGGAACGTGGAAAGTGAAGCTCAGTAACGCAACGGAACTGGATGTCAGCCGCGATCGCGCCCGACGATTGAAAGAGATTATGGGCGTGTGA
>JALYXS010000381.1 GCA_030946965.1 Acidobacteriota bacterium | reverse complement strand
GCGTTGTAGATGGCGTGCGACCGGCCCATGCGGCATGGGGCGCCAGCCGGCCCTTGCAGCGTCGATGTACGGCCGTCGATGGTGAACTGGGCCTCGCCATTGAAGATGACGAACATTTCTTCCATCTGATTGTGATAGTGGTGGCCAATGCCGCTCTTGGGCGGAATCACGCCGCGATGCAGAAAGATCAAGTTCGTGTTGAGCGTCGATGCGTCGAAAAGGCCCATGTAGTGCAGCGTTCCAGCGCCCCCATGGACGGCCGGCGCCAGGTGATATTGGGCGGGATCGTTATGCGCGATGCGCTTCGCGAGCGGTTCGCGGGCAAGAAGGGGAAGCGATAAGAGGAGAACCCAGACCGGTAGTTTCATCACGGCAATTCTACACCGTCGTTTACGCAAGCATGGCCAGCAGCTTCGCCCGCACCCTCTCCGCCGAGGCATTGTCGGGCGTGATCGCGAGCACGGTATCGTCGCCGCCAATCGTGCCCACGATTTCCGGCCAATCTTCCTGATCGAGCGCCACGGCGATAGGACTCGCGTGGCCTGGCGCGGTTCGCAATATAACGAGGTTCTGCGCGCCGCGGACGTCCTGCAGAAATTCGGCGGCGAGCGCGGCGAATCCGCTCGCCGCTTCTTCGCCGGACACCTCGCGATAGCCTTCCTGCGTCTTCACCAGCCGGAGCTCGCGGATGTCGCGCGAAAGAGTCACCTGGGTGGCCGCGATCCCCAACTTTTTCAGCTCGTGCGCAAGCTCGTCCTGCGTACCGATCTGTTGCGACCGGATCACCTTCAGGATTTGCCCGTGCCGGTAGCTCTTGCTCATGCTTTCGTAGAGCGAAGGCGCCTTCGCGCTTCGGCGAGCGCTTGCGCAACGGCTTGCGGTCCCGTGCCGCCCACGATCTCGCGCGATTTCATTCCCTCGCGCGGATCGAGCAAGCGCGCGATCTCTAGCGTAAACTCCGGCGCGAATCGCGTTAGATCGGCAGCGGTCCAATCCGCCGGTTTCTTTCCAGTCCGCGTGCTTTCGAGCACCAGCCTACCCACCAGTCGATGCGCCTGATGAAACGGCGTACCCGCGCGCGCCAGAGCCTCGGCGAGATCCGTCGCAACCACCCAGCTATCCTCGGCGGCTTTCAACGGAACGGCCGGATGCAACTCGACCGATGCGGCAACCGCGAATGCCATTTCAAGGGACGCGCTTACCTGATCGGCGGCGTCGAACAGCGGCTCCTTGTCTTCCTGCATGTCGCGATTGTAAGTGAGCGGCAGGCCTTTCGTCGTCATCATCAACGAGAGCAGCGCGCCCGAAACCCGGCCCGATTTTCCGCGAATCAATTCGAGCGAATCGGGATTCTTTTTTTGCGGCATCAGGCTCGATCCGCTGGTCACGCCATCGCCTAATTCCATCCATCTAAACTCTTCGCTCGAATAGAGAATCCAATCTTCAGCGAGCCGGCTCAAGTGCAGCATCGTGACGCAGGCGGCGTAAAGAAAATCGAGCGCGAAATCGCGGTCGGCGGAAACGTCCATGCTGTTCGCCGTCACCGAATCGAAGCCGAGATCGCGCGCGATCGCTTCACGGTCCAGCTCGAAACCACTTCCGGCAAGGGCGCCCGACCCGAGCGGCATCACGTTCGCGCGCCGCCGCGCTTCCCCGAGCCGCTCGGCATCGCGCGCGAACATTTCAAAATACGCCAGCAGATAGTGCGGCCAAAGTACGGCCTGAGCGCGGCGCATATGCGTATAGCCGGGAATGATGGCATCGGGATAACGCGCCGCGAGATCGAGCAGCGCGCCCATCCACTGAACCAGGAGAGCGCGGACGCGATCGCATTCGTCCCGCAGCCACAGGCGCGTATCGAGCGAGACCTGCTCGTTCCGGCTGCGGCCCGTGTGGATCTTATCTGCCACCGCGCCCGCGCGCTCCTTCAGCTTGCGAATGACGAGCGTGTGGATATCTTCGTCTTCGGCCCCGTCGTAGAATTCCGGCGCTTCGGCGTGTTCGCGAATCGCCTCCAATGCGGAAACGATTCGCAACCGTTCATCGGCCGAAAGAATTCCGGCGCGCTCGAGCGCTCGCGCGAACGCCTGCGATCCGCGGATGTCAGCTTCGAGCAACCTTCGGTCGAAATGCAGCGATCCCGAGAAGCGCTCGAAGACTTTCGACGGACCCGATTCGAAGCGTCCGCCCCAGAGTTTCATCTCTTCGAGATCGCCGCGCGAACCTTGATTGGGAGTCCAATGAGGTTAATGAAGCCGCGCGCGTCCTTCTGGTCGTAGTCGGCCCCCATGGTGAAACTCGCAATGCCGAGCGAGTAAAGCGAATAGGGCGATTTGCGGCTTACCGGATCGTAGTGGCCCTTGTAGAGACGCAAAGTCACTTCCCCGGTCGTGGTCTGACTAACCGATTCGAAGAATGCATCGAGCGATTCGCGTAGCGGCGTGAACCACAGGCCGTTATAAACCATGGCGGCATAATCGAGCGCCAGATGCTGTTTATAGTGCAGCGTATCGCGATCGAGCGTTAACGATTCCAGCTCCCGATGAGCCGCCATGATCAGCGTTCCGCCCGGCGTCTCATAGCAGCCGCGCGATTTCATGCCCACGAAACGGTTTTCGACAAGATCGATGCGGCCCACGCCATTCTCGCCCGCGACCGCATTCAGTTTTTCGAGCAGCTCGACGCCGCCCATCCGCGTGCCATCGACCGAAACCGGAATGCCTTTTTCGAACCCGATGGCGACATCGGTGGGACGGTCGGGAGCTTGGCGCGGGCTCTTGGTGAGCATCCAGACCCCATCCGAAGGGGCGTTCGCGGGATCTTCCAGTTCGGCGCCCTCGTGCGAGATGTGCCAGATGTTGCGGTCGCGGCTATAGATTTTGGTGGTCGATTGCGCCACGGGAACGTTGTGTTTGGCCGCGTAATCGAGT
>JALYXS010000365.1 GCA_030946965.1 Acidobacteriota bacterium | reverse complement strand
GTTTGTGAATGTGCTGAAATTCGAAGGGTCGACGCCCAAGGAATTGGAGAGAACGTAAGTGGAGCGGCTGTTAAATTGGATGACCGCGATGAGCGTCGTGCTCATGCTTCTGGTTTTATTTTCCGCGCGCCGGGCGCACATCCGCGTGGAGTATTCGGTGAGCTGGCTGGTAGCGGCGCTGGTAATTCTCGTGCTGTCGCGTTCGCGCGTCCTGCTCGAAGGCATCGCGACCCAGTTGGGAATAACGTACCCGCCGCTCGCGTTGGTGCTGATTGTCGGCGGCGTGTTCCTGATTGTCTTTTTCCGTGTTTCCGTGCTGATTTCGAAACTGAAAGACGATAACGTCGCGATGGCTCAGCGTTTGGCCATTCTGGAATATCACCTGCAAAAACTCAGAAACCAAGAACCCGGGCGTTGATGAAAGCGCATTGATGAAAGCGCATTGATGAAAACCAAGGTAATCAAGAGCGCGCCGGCCCCGCCGCGGCATGCCTGGCGGCACGGTTGGCATCCCTGGTGGCTGGGCTTGGCGGCCTTGATTTGCGCTTTCGAAATCTACTCGCCGGGGATCAACGGACCATTCGTGTTCGACGATCTGACACTCCCGTTCGGAAGTTCGCAGGCCGCCGATTTTCCATTTCGCGCATGGCTGGGCGTCCGTCCGCTGTTGATGATCAGCTACTGGCTGAATTACCGGCTCTCGGGCGAATCGACGTTTTCCTATCACGCCGTCAACGTCTTGCTGCACGCCGCTAATTCGATTCTGGTCTTCTGGATCGTGCGCCGGCTGCTCGAATGGGCTGCCGTGGCAACCCGCATCACACCAGCCAAGCGCCGCCTTCTGGCTCTGTTCGCGGCGGCGTTCTTCCTTTTTCACCCGGTCGCCACCGAAGCGGTCACTTACATTGCGGGCCGCTCGGAAACACTCAGCGTCCTGTTCTTCTTTTCCACGTTCACCATATTTCTTTACCGCCGGTCGCAAGCAATTTCCTGGCCCGTTAGCGCCTCTATTTTGATCCTCTTCGCGGCGGCTATCAATACCAAGGAACACACTGCCGTGCTTCCGTTGATTTTCCTGTTGACGGACTATTTTTGGAACCCGGGGTTCTCGCTTACCGGCATAAAACGCAACTGGCGGCTTTACGTTCCGCTGGCCGCCTTAACTCTGGCGGGCGTTCTGTTCCTGCTTCGTTATCTGAGCAGCGCGCCGACCATCGGGTTCCACATCAAAGACTTGGCCTGGCACGAGTATTTTTTTACCGAATGCCGCGCGTTTTTCGTTTATCTGCGCCTGTTTCTATTGCCCTTCGGGCAGAATGTCGATTACGATTTCCCGATTTCGCGAACCATTTTCGATCGCGGCGCCATTTTCGCGCTGTTGGGAATCGTCATACTCGCCGGGGCCGCGATTTATTTCCGGCGCCGCTTTCCGCTGGCGTCGTATGGCTTCCTGATGAGCGTGATTCTATTTGCGCCCACGTCGTCGTTCGTTCCCATCGCCGACGTGCTCGTCGAGCGCCGCCTTTATCTTCCGTTCATCGGGCTGCTGCTAATTTCGATCGAATTCCTGAACCGCGTGCAATGGGATCGTAAGACCCTCGCGACCGTACTGGCTTCTATCTGTCTGGTGATGGGATTCCTGACGTATCGACGCAACGGGATCTGGAGTAGCGCTCTGGCGTTGGAGCGGGACGCCGTGGAGAAGTCGCCCCGAAGCGCTCGCGCGCACGAGCAGCTAGGGTTCGCTTACTTCTTCGAGGGCCGCTGCGCGGAGGCCGCGACAGAGTATGAAACGGCCGCGAAGTACCAGAAGCCAACGTATATGCTGTATCTCGATTGGGGCGTCGCGCTCGATTGCAAAAAGGATTTCGATCGGGCGCTTGGAAAGTTGCGCGCGGGCGCGGCCATTCAAGCCACGGCACAAGTCTACGCCGCTATCGGCCGCGTGTTATCGAGGCAGGGGAAGTGGGACGAATCGCTCGCCGCGCTGAAAAAAGCCGAAAGCCTCGATCCTTCATTCGCCAGAACTTACATCTACCGGGGAGCGATTCATCAAGACCTTGGGCAGTTGCAGGCGGCGGAATCGGATTACCATTTAGCGTTGCATTACGATCCGCGGAATGAGAACGCGCGGGATCTGCTGATGCGCCTCGAAGCGGATTTGAACACGCGCCGCAACAATTAACTCGTCATGACCGTCGGCGTGAATGCCCTGTACATGATTCCGGGCGGCGTGGGCGGTACGGAAATCTATTTGCGAAGCCTCTTGACGGCACTGGCCGGCATCGATCGCGAGAATCGATATTTGGTTTTCACCAATGCCGAGACAGGGGCGGACCTGATCCCGCGGCAAGATAATTTCCGGCAAGTTCGCCAGCGCGTCCGAGCCCGGGTGCGCCCCGCGCGCATTCTTTGGGAACAGACATTCCTGCCGATCGCCGCCGCGCGGCATGGGATCGACGTGCTGTTCAATCCAGGTTTCACGTCCCCGGTCGTGTGCCCGTGCCCCACTGTAACTGTCTTCCACGATCTCCAACATAAACGCCATCCCGAACATTTCCGCTGGTTCGAACTTCCCTTCTGGCGGATGCTCCTCTTCGCCGCCGTACGCCGTTCGACGAAATTGATTGCCGTTTCGGAAGCGACCAAGTCCGACCTGATGCGGTATTACAACGTGCCTTCCGGGCATGTCCGCGTCATCGGTCACAGCGCCGATCCGAAAATGTTCGGCTTGGCGAAGCTTGACCGTGCGCAGCCGCCGTATCTGCTCGCCGTCTCCACGCTGCATCCGCACAAAAATCTAGACCGGCTGCTGCGCGCATTTGCCGAATTTCGTCTCTTGCGGCCGGACTTCCGGCTGGTCGTCGCCGGACTGCGTGGATTCGACACGCGGCATCTCGAAAGTCTTCGGACGAGCCTGGGTCTAGACGATGCAGTTCGATTCACGGGTTGGATTCCGCGCGAGGAACTCTATAGTCTCTTTGCCCATGCGAGAGCGTTTATCTATCCATCGACCTTCGAAGGTTTCGGAATGCCCGTAATCGAAGCCTTGGCCGCGGGATTGCCCACTGCCTGCTCGAACATAGAGCCGCTCGCGACACTTGCCGGGGATGCCGCGCTGCTATTCGACCCTAACAGCGTGCCGCCAATTCGCGACGGCATTACTCGCATCGCGTCGGACGATTCCCTCCGGCGCCGCCTGGCCGCCGCCGGTCCGTTGCGCGCCGCGGCTTACACCTGGGAAAACGCCGCCCGGTTCACCCTCGAAACTCTACGGGAGGCTTCGGATTTGGGCGCTGTCTGCTAATCTGAAAGGGTCGTGAATACCGAATTTCCAGATCAAGAGGCTGGCTTGTCAGCCGAAGAAAACGCTCCCGCAAACAACGGCTCGGAACCCGGTTTGCAGGGCGAAGTGGCGGGCTTAACGGCCGAACGGGATAAGCTTTCGTCCGAAAAGGCCGAACTGCAAGATGTGCTGCTGCGGCGCCAAGCGGAATTCAACAACTTCCGCCGCCGCACGGAGCGCGACCGTTCCGATTTCGTGCAATATGCCGGAATGGAACTGGTACGCGAACTGCTGCCGGTCCTCGACGATTTCGAGCGCGCCTTGCAAGCCGATTCGGGCAGCAAAGATTACGCCAAGGGCGTGGAATTGATCTACCAGCGGATGTACGACACGATGAAGAAGATTGGGCTCGAGCCGATCGATACGGCCGGCAAGATTTTCGACCCGCATCTGCACCAGGCGGTCGAGAAGGTCCAGACCGATGATGCCGAGGATCACGCGATTTTAAGCGAGTTTCAGCGCGGATATCATTTCAAAGGGAAACTGCTGCGCCCTTCCATGGTGAAGGTGGCGGTGCGGCCGTAGTTTGTTTTCGCCATGCCCGTGACAAAACGAGATTACTACGAAATCCTGGGGATTGGGCGCGATTGCGACGATCAGCAGCTTAAGAGCGCTTACCGGAAGTTGGCCATGCAGCACCATCCGGACCGTAACCCAGAAGATCATGCTTCCGAAGAGAAATTCAAAGAAGCCGCGGAAGCCTACAGCATTTTAAGCGACCCGCAAAAGCGCGCGGCCTACGACCGGTACGGGCATCAAGGTGTTTCGGGAGCCGGGCAGGGATTTAATCCGAACGACATTAATGTGGGCGACATCTTCAGCCAGTTCTTCAATCTGGAGGATTTGTTTGGCGGCGGAGCCCGAAGCGGCGGACGCGCGCGCGCGCAACGCGGTGAAGATGTCCGGTTCGATCTACAAATAAGTTTTGAGGACGCCGCTTTTGGCATGAGCGCGGAGATCCAGGTGCCGCGCAATGAACCATGCGCGCGGTGCCATGGCAAAGGCGCGGAACCGGGAAGCGGTCCCACAACGTGTTCCGCTTGCAAGGGCCGCGGCGAAACGATCTACCAGCAGGGATTCCTCTCCGTACGGCGCACTTGCGCGCAATGCGGCGGCTCTGGCCAGATCGTAAAAAATCGTTGCCAGGAGTGCCGCGGCGAGGGCTACCGCCAGGTCAACCGCAAGCTCAAGGTCAATATTCCGGCCGGTGTCGCGGACGGCAACCGGCTTCGCCTGACGCAGGAAGGACAGCCCGGCGCAAATGGCGGCCCTCCCGGCGATCTTTACGTTTTTCTTTCCGTGAAAGAACATCCCTTCTT
>JALYXS010000355.1 GCA_030946965.1 Acidobacteriota bacterium | reverse complement strand
CGAACGATATCGATGCCCGTGACCATCTCCGTCACGGTGTGCTCGACCTGCACGCGCGGGTTCACTTCGATGAAATAGAACTCGCCCGAATCCGCATCGACCAGGAATTCGACGGTGCCGGCGTTGTAGTATCCGGCCTGACGCGCGATTTTCAATGCGGCTTCGGCCAGCGCGTGCCGGATGGAATTGTCCAATGAAACGGCGGGCGCTACTTCAACTACTTTTTGATGCCGCCGCTGCACGGAACAGTCGCGCTCATAAAGGTGGACGATGTTGCCGTGCCTGTCGCCCAGGATTTGCACTTCGATGTGGCGGGCGCGGCGAACGTAGCGCTCGAGAAATACGGCGTCGTTGCCGAAAGCCGCGGCGGCTTCTTTGCGCGCTTCCTCGAGACGTTCGATGAAAGTGCCGGGGTCCTCCACGACCCGCATGCCGCGGCCGCCTCCGCCAAACGCGGCTTTGACGATCAGCGGGAAGCCGATCTCATCCGCGATCTTGCGCGCGGCTTTCGGATTCGTCACCGGCCGCTCCGTCCCGGGCACCACGGGTACGCCGGCATCTTGCGCCAGACGGCGGGCAGCCCGCTTATCGCCGAGCAGGTCGAGCAACTCCGCGCTAGGGCCGACGAACGTGATCCCGGCCTTTTCGCACGCGCGCGGCAGAGCGGGATTTTCCGAAAGAAAACCGTAGCCGGGGTGGATGAAGTCCACCTCTTTTTCTTTGGCGAGCGCTACGATGCCGTCGACGTCCAGATAGGCCTGCACCGGCCCAAACGCTTCGCCAACCTGATAAGCCTCATCCGCTTTGAAACGATGGAGCGCCAGCCGGTCCTCTTTCGAGTAGATGGCGACGGTGCGAAGTCCAAGCTCGGTCGCGGCACGCATGATGCGGACTGCGATCTCGCCGCGATTCAGGGCCAGGAGTTTTTGCATGGTAGCGTCGTGATATTTCAGTGTGCCACGTCAAAATACGGGTAAACTCATTTCCATGCTTTCCCGACGTGAATTGCTTGCCGGCGCTCCCGCGGCTGCTTTTTCCACCCCGCAAGCGCCCCGGCAATCGAAGCGCCCGCCAAATTTTATCGTATTTTTGACCGACGACCACGGCTTCGCGGATCTTGGCTGCCAAGGCTCGAACGATCTGAAAACTCCGAACCTCGATGCGCTTGCGGCATCTGGCGCGCGGTTCACGAACTGGTACGCCAACGCGCCGGTCTGCGCTCCGTCGCGTGCGTCGCTGCTGACTGGCCGCTATCCAATTCGGGCCGGCGTTCCCAACAATGGACAACCTCTCAAAAGTAGCGAGCTGACCCTGGCGGCCTTGCTTAAGACAGCCGGATACCGGACCGGCATCTTCGGCAAGTGGCACTTGGGATCGACCCCCGATACCGTGCCAAACGCCCACGGCTTCGACCAGTTTTTCGGCTTTCATTCCGGCTGCGTCGATTTTTTTTCGCACCGCTATTACTGGGGCGAACCCAAAACAGTCAACTATCACGACCTCTGGCGCAACCGTACGGAAGTTTTTGAAGACGGCCAATACCTGACCGAACTGATTACTCGCGAAGCTAAAAACTTCGTTCAACAGAATCGCGACCGGCCGTTCTTTCTGTATCTGCCCTACAACGCGGTTCATTATCCAATGCACGCGCCCCGGAAATACATCGAGCGGTTCCCGAATCTGGATCGCGAGCGGCAAACTTACGCCGCCATGCTCTCCGCGATGGACGACGGCGTGGGAGAGATCATGACTCTCGTGGAACAACTCGGCATGCGCGAAAACACATTCGTGCACTATCAGGCCGACAATGGCGCCACGCGCGAAACACGCGCGGGTCTCGATGGGAAGCCCCCGACGGCAGGGCACAACGGAATTCTACGCGGCAATAAATTCAGCTTGTTCGACGGCGGCATGCACGTTCCCGCAATTATGAGCTGGCCGGGAACGATTCCGCCGAATCAGGTGATTTCGGAAGTGGGAATGTCGATGGATCTGCTCCCCACGTTCTGCCGCTTGGCCGGAGTGTCGCCGCCGGCCGGCCGTACCATCGACGGACGCGACATTCTGCCGGTGGCCGCGTCGCGCGCGAAGTCCCCACACGAAGCCGTGTATTGGGCGAATGCGGGCCAACTCGCGGCAAGGCAGGGCAAGTGGAAACTGGTGATGAACGGAATCCCGTTCGATGGCACGCCCGCCGGACGCGAGCCGATGAAGGGCGGCGATTCCATATTTCTTTCAAATCTCGATATAGATCCGGGCGAGACGGCTAACCGCCGCCGCGAGCAGCCCGGCGTGGTCGACGAGCTCGCAACCAAGGCACACGAGTGGCTCGACGACGTGAAGAAGATGTAAGCTTTTAGCTGGTCGAGCCAATCCGCGCGCTCCCCGCAAATCATGCTGCGCCTGTTTCGCTCCATCATTCCCGCCGGGGTGTTCCCGCTTATTGTCTCGGAAGTTTTGATCGTCGGCGCATGTTTCTACTTTGCCGCCTATCTACTGATCCAGATGGACCCGATGGATTACTTCTTCTATGAGGGTGGATTTGCGCCGTTGCTATTCGCGATCGGCAGCATACTTCTGGCGCTCTATTTCAACAATCTTTATTCGAAAATCCGTGTGAAGTCCCGCATCTATCTCTTGCAGCAAGTCTGTCAGGTGTTTGGAATTGCGTTAGTGACCCAGAGCCTGCTTAGCTACGCTCACCAAAGCTGGGTTTTGCCTCGAGGGCTGATGATCTACGGCTGCGCAGCCGCCCTGGTCGCGATTTTCTGTTGGCGCTTGCTGTACAACGCAGCGGTATTGCAATCGATCGAGCCGGAGAAGCTACTTTTTGTCGGCGCCGATCCCGTGGTGCGGGAGATCGCTCGCGAGATCGACGCCGCGCCGGAGCGCGCTTACGCGACTGCCGGTTATATTGGCGACCCCGCCGATCCTGAAATCGAGTGGACCGGTGCTGCCTGGCTGGGCGATTTGCCGTCGCTGCGAAAGATCGTGGCGGAGCGGAAACCCGACCGGATCGTGGTAGGGCTTTCCGAACGCCGGAGCCGGATGCCCGTTGCCGACCTGCTGGATCTCCGCTATTCCGGCGCGCTGATCGAGGAAGCCGGGACCGCGTACGAACGAATTTGCCGGCGCATCTGTTCGCGCGCGCTGCAACCCTCGCGGTTGATCTTCTATCGCGATCTGGAACCGCATGCCCGCGATCTTTGGTTTCAGGGCCTCTATACTCGCCTGTTTGCGCTGGCGCTCGCGTTAGCGCTCGCGCCGGTGATCCTAACGATCGCGCTGGTGTTGATGTTCACGCGCGGTCCAATCCTGGTGCGCCATCCTCGCGTGGGCCGGAAGGGAAAACGCTTTTTTCTGTTGCGCTTTCGCATGGCCGGCGATTCGTTTGGACATCGGTTCCATCTGGACGCGCTACCCGAACTGTTCAACGTTTTGCGAGGCGAGATGTGCATGGTGGGCCCGCGCGCGGAGCGGCCGGAATTTGTCGAGATTCTATCGAGCAAGATCCCTTTCTACGATTACCGGCAGAGCGTTCCGCCCGGCATGACGGGATGGGCGCAGATCAACGTGCCGGAAGAACTGGCCGCGCCAAACACCATGTTGACTCTGGAATACGACCTTTATTACATCAAGCACATGAGCTTGAGCTTGAATGTTTATATCCTGCTGCACGCGCTCAAGAGCAAGCTGATTTCCTCGTAACGCAATGGCATACTAGAGCCAGAATGGCCCAGACCACGACCTCGCCGGGGATCGCTCCCGCACCGACCCCCGGTATGGACATTCTCGAAGAAAGAGAGCGCTCGCCGCTTTACCGCGTGGTGCTGCTCGACGACGACGACCACACTTACGACTACGTGATCGAGATGTTGCAGAAGATTTTCATCTTTACGGTGGAAGAAGCGTTTCATCACGCCGAAGAAGTGGACGCGAATGGGAGAACGGTTTTAGTGACGTGTGATCTGCCGCAAGCCGAGTTTGGTCGTGACCAGGTTCTGGCATACGGGCCGGATTGGCGTCTGGCGCGGTCGAAAGGGTCGATGTCGGCGATCGTGGAGCCTGCTGGGAGCCCATAAGGAGTCGGTAAATGAAGATCACCAGACGAGAAGCGCTGGGCGCATTCGCAGGCGCGCTTCCCACGATCCACCCGCCCCGCGCGTCCGCGCAACAATCCCCCGAGCCAACCGGACTTGCCATTGAGAAAGGCCCGTTTCAAGGCACGCGGGATTCGCTCAAAACTTATCGGATTCCCGAGTGGTTTCGCGACGCTAAATTTGGAATCTGGGCGCACTGGGGCCCGCAATCGGCCGCGGAAGACGGGGACTGGTACGCGCGCAACATGTATATCGAGGGCAGTCCTCAATACAAATACCATCTGGAACACTACGGCCATCCGTCCAAGGTTGGCTTCAAAGACGTGATCGCGACATTCAGTGGGGCGAAGTGGGATCCCGAGCACCTGATGGATCTCTACAAGCAAGCGGGGGCGAAGTATTTCGTGAGCATGGGAGTGCATCACGACAACTTCGATATGTGGAACTCCAAATATCAGCCGCGATGGAACGCGGCGGTTTCGGGACCTAAGAAAGATATAGTTGGCATCTGGAAACAGGCGGCTCGCAAGCGCGGGCTGCGGTTTGGCGTGAGTGAGCACCTGTCTAACAGTTTCGACTGGTTCGCGCCATCCCACCTGAGCGACAAATCCGGTCCGAACGCCGGAGTCCCGTACGATGGCAGCGACCCGAGCGATACGGATCTGTATCACGATTACACGGGCATGCCCGCGAACTTCGCCGCGACCGCGAAGGCCATGGGACGCGACGCCCCCGAGAGCTGGAAAAAACAGTATTTCTCCCGCATCAAAGACCTGATCGATCAGCACCAGCCCGACATTCTGTATACCGACGGAGCCATCCCGTTTCAAGAATATGGCGTGAGCCTGGTGGCGCATCTGTACAACGTGAGCGCGGCTTCCCACGGCGGCAAAGTGCAGGCTGTCTATCAGAGTAAGGGCAAGGAAGATTGCGTTCAGGGGACCTGCGCGCTCGATCTGGAGCGCGGGATTGTCGATAAGATCTGGCCCGATCCCTGGCAGACGGATACGTGCATCGGTCAATGGCACTACAAGAAAGGGATCACGTATAAAACTCCCAAAACGGTGATCGACATGTTGGTCGATATCGTGAGCCGCAACGGCAACCTCCTGCTGAACTTTCCGCTACCGGGCAGCGGCGAATTGGACCCGCAAGAGCTGCAGGTGCTCTCCGGCATCACGCAGTGGATGGCGGTCAATGGCGACGCGATTTTCGGCACGCGGCCATGGAAGGTCTACGGCACGGGACCGGGCACGCAGGCGGCTCCGGCTCGGGATCGGCTGGCTTTCAATGAGAGAGCGCGGAAAGATCTGACTGCGCAAGACGTACGGTTCACTCGCAGAGACAATACGCTTTACGCATTCCTGATGGGCTGGCCGGAGAAAGAGACCTCGATCGCCGCGTTGGGTTTGAAGAGTGAGTTCGATCCGGGCAAGATCGGAAACGTGGAGTTGCTCGGGCACAAAGGCTCGATGAAGTGGAAGCAAGATGGGTCCAGTCTGACGGTGCGGATGCCGGCGGAGAAGCCTGTCGATTACGCGGTCGCTCTTAAGATTGCGTTCGCATAGCTTCGGCTTTATGCCTCGTTCTTCGCGCAGTACAGCGCGCACTCGTGCCTGCCGCGTCCCCCAAGCGTGGGAATACTTGTCTGATATAACAGAATCCTTGTGATCAGACTCGATGCTTTTCTTTTTGCCGCTTCTGTTTGCGCGCTGGCGCTTCCCGCGCAGCAGAAAGCCTTCCGGCCACCCGCCACGCCGCTGATCGCGTGCGATCCGTACTTCAGCGTTTGGTCCATGTCGGACCACTTGAACGACGCGCCCACCAAGCATTGGACCGGAACGGTGCAGGCGCTCACCAGTCTGATCCGCATTGATGGGCAGACATACCGGCTCATGGGAACCGAGCCGCGCAACGGCGCCACTCTACCGCAAGTCTCCGAGACGGTATTGCCCACTCGAACGATTTACGAATTCGAAGGCCAGGGCGTGCATGCGCAACTGACGTTCTTGACGCCGCTGCTGCCGGGCGATCTCGATATCCTCTCGCGCCCCATCACTTATATCGCGTGGCAGGCGAAGTCCATCGACAGCCATCCACACGCGATTGGAATTTATTTCGACGCTCCTGGCACTCTTGCGGTGAACACCCCCGAGCAGGACGTTACCGCATCGCGCGCGAAGCTTGGCGACATAACCGTGCTCCGCATCGGATCTCGCGAACAGCCGGTGCTGAAAAAATTCGGCGATAATTTGCGAATCGATTGGGGCTACCTTTATCTCGCGGCGTCTCCCGATCAAGGCGGCTCCGGCGCAATATCGAGCTCCCGCGCGGCGGTTGCGTCGTTCCAAAAATCGGGAACCGTCCCGGCTTCCGACGATCTGCGAATGCCGCGCGAAGCGGGCGATCAACGCCCCGCGCTCGTTTGGAATTTCGACATGGGCGAGGTTGGCGCCGCGCCCGTTTCGCGCCATTTGATGCTGGCGTATGACGAGCTATTTTCGATCGAGTACTTCTACCGCCGCTTGCGTCCCTATTGGAGGCGGAACGGCGCGGACACCGAAGACCTGATTCGCGACGGGCTCAGGGATTACGAAAAATTGAGTACGCGGGCCCAGCAATTCGACGAAAAGCTGACGGCCGATTCACGGAGCGCGGGCGGTCCCGCCTACGCCACCCTCACGGCTCTCGCCTACCGGCAGGGAATCGCCGCCCAGAAACTTGTGGCCGATCTCGATGGCACGCCCCTGATGTTCCCAAAAGAAAATTTCAGCAACGGCTGCATCGCGACGGTAGATGTTATTTATCCCGCCGCTCCGCAGTTGCTCTATTTCAATCCCGCGCTTTTGAAAGCGACGCTTGCGCCCGTGCTCGAATACGCCAGCATGCCGCGATGGCGCTTCCCGTTTGCGCCGCACGATCTTGGTACGTATCCGCTCGCCGACGGGCAGGTTTACGGCGGCGGCGAGAAGACCGAAGAGAATCAGATGCCCGTCGAAGAGAGCGCGAATATGATCCTGCTGATGGCCGCTCTCGAACATGCCGAAGACAAGGCCGACTATGCCGCGAAGTATTGGCCGGTGCTGGCGAAGTGGGCCAATTATCTGAAGGAGAAAGGTCTCGATCCCGAGAATCAGCTTTGCACGGACGATTTCGCCGGACACTTGGCGCATAACGCCAACCTGTCGCTGAAGGCCATCGTCGCCCTCGGGGCATTTGCGCATTTGGCGGAAACCACTGGCCATAAAACCGAGGCGGCGCAGTATCGGAACACCGCGCGGGGTTACGCGGCGCAATGGATGAAAATGGCCGATGATGGCGATCATTACCGCCTGACGTTCGACAAGCCGGGAACCTGGAGCCAGAAATACAATCTGGTGTGGGACCGTTTGCTCGGCCTGAACCTGTTTCCCGCCTCCGTTGCGCAAAAGGAGATTGCCTATTACAAGACTCGCCAAAATGAGTTTGGATTGCCTTTAGATAGCCGCAAGAGCTATACGAAGCTGGACTGGTTGGTGTGGTCGGCAAGCATGGCCGATTCGAAATCGGATTTCGAATTATTCATGCAACCGGTGTACCGCTTCATGAACGATTCGCCGAGCCGCGTGCCGCTGACGGACTGGTACGACACGATCACGGCGAAGCAGGAAGGATTTCAGGCGCGTTCGGTAGTGGGCGGCGTTTTTATCAAGCTTCTGCCGCGCTAATCCGGAATTTTTATGAAGAAAGTCTTCATTACGGTTGGGCTTGCCCTTACGCTCAACGCCCAAACCACCATCGACATCGACGCCTCCAAGCCCGCCGCTTACCAAATCCCGCGCACCATCTACGGAACTTTTCTTGAGCCGATAGGCAACTCCACGTATAACGGCCTCTGGGCCGAGATCCTGGAAAATCCAAGCTTCGAAGAAAATCTCTGGAGCGCCGCGGGCATTCGCCGCATGACCGAAGCCGAGCCGTCGCTTGTGCGCTCTTCGCAAATGGGTCTTCCGCTTCCGTGGGAGCCGCTCGACTATTCGCAGGGCTCGCGTTACGAACCGCGCTGGAACGATGCCGCGAATTCCGCACGATCGCTGCTGGTGATGTCTCTTCCAGGCAAGCAGACCGGCGTGCGGCAGCGGGTCTACCTGCCTACTTACCGGACGTTGAAATACGCGGGGAGTCTTTATGTGAAGCACATCGGCGGCCCAGCGGAAGTGGAAGTTTCGCTGCGTGGACGCAACCGTCCCGACAAAATCTTTGCGCGTCAACAGATCCGCCTTGCCGGTTCCAATTGGACTCGCTACGATTTCAAGCTCGACGTGCCCGCGGGCCAAATCGCCCCGCTCGAAGCCGCCGATTTCGTCATCGCGCTCTCGGACGAAGGCCGCGCACTAATCGACGAAGCCGCGCTTCTGCCAGCCGATAACGTCGAGGGGCTGGATCGCGAGATGGTCGATCTCTCGCGCGATCTGAAAACTCCCATCGTGCGCTTTGGCGGAAACTTCACGTCCGCTTATCACTGGCGCGACGGCATCGGCCCGCTCGATAAGCGTGTCAGCATGCTCAATATCGCCTGGGGCATCCCGGAATACAACACGTTCGGGACTGACGAATTTCTCCGCTTCTGCCAGTTGATCGGCGCTCAACCGCAGATCGCGCTGAACCTCGGCACCGGTTCGCCGAGCGAAGCCGCCGGCTGGGTACAGTACGTGAACGGCCATTGGGGCGACAAATCCGGTGGCCTGCTCTGGGAACTGGGCAACGAATTGTGGGGCGAATTTCAGATTGGCTACCCGACCCTGGCACGAGTCGCGGCGCGCACGAAAGAATTCGCCGATGCAATTCATGCCGTCGACAAGCGAGCACGCCTGATCGCCACCGGAGCGGACCCCGACCGGTTCCACGATTGGAACGCTGCGCAACTCGCGAACGCGGCGGACTTCGATTATCTTTCGACGCACTTCGTGGTCCGCGACGACGGCGTGCGGCGCAAAGATCCGTCGTCCGAGTTTCTTGCCGAATCTTCGCTGGCGCTTCCGGTTGCGCTCGAGCGGCGCTTGCGCGAAATGAAAGCGCAGATCGACGCCGGCCCGCAAGCCAAGGGGCGCGTGAATATCGCTTTCACGGAATGGCTCTTCCACGGCCAGGCGGATCGCGCTCCACAATTCAGCAATCTTGGGGGCGCACTCTGCACCGCCGGATTCATGAACACGCTGATGCGCACAGCGGATTTCACGAAGGTGTCCGA
>JALYXS010000343.1 GCA_030946965.1 Acidobacteriota bacterium | reverse complement strand
GCCACCAGGACTCGCGTGCTGACTATACTGGCTGCTGCCAAAGACGATATCCCTGCCTACCGCGTACGCTAGCGCTCCCACGGATTGTGCAGATTCGGCGGCCTGTAAGTCAGTATGAACGCGTACACGGCTAAAATCATGGCCGAACCTCGGTTCAAAGAACGCGCGCGTCGATGGCTCAAGTGCCCGGCCAGGCGAACTCAAGACTTCCTGCATAATTGCAGGTGCTGTAGAACCGTCGAACGACGAGGCATCGTGTGACTCTGCCCGAGCTAATTTTGGGGGATCTTCTTTCTCCTCTCCTTCGCAAGCTTCGCACTTACGCTGCAGGACCATGTCACCGCTTGGGGCGGTGATTGCTGCCGGATCAGGCATCCGCATCACATGCTCAGCCGCGCGGTCCGCTTCGCTTTCAAGCGGATCGTTGACCTCTCCGACAACGAGCTTTGGCTGTATCCTGCCTGGCAGCGGAAATACGGTGAGCGGGGATGACGCTTGAGGTCGGCTCGCACGGTCAGGCAGAAATAGCGGGATCTTGCTGAAATCCCATAACTGGCCTGACGTTGGCTTCCGTCCGGCTGGGCCGGACTCTTGCTCGCGGCCCCGAGCCTGCTGCGCGAAAAGCCGAAGCACCGCCTGATTACCAATAGTTCGTTGGAGCATAAGCGCGTGGTCGGCCGCGCCGCTACCTTGGTGCTTTACAAGTGACGAGCGTTGGGGATCTGATGTTTTGAAGGGATCTGCGTTGCCCTTCGCTTTTGCGATCAAGGGAGCAAACATGGCGGCACACCTCCCGCTGCAACAAGGCTACGTTGGGGATGATTGTACCATGTTCCAGTGGCCACCGTACGCTCGCCAACATGCTATTTACGTAGAGTTTGCCAAACTCAACTTAGTCATCGTGGTACCAGGGAATGACAGGCCGGATTTCACCACGATCGGCTCTTCCGAAGTGTGCCGGGCACAATACGGCAGGACCGCGCCTTTGCCGGGGCGGTTCGAGATGTATTGCTGTAATCGAGGGAATTCGTTCGGTGCAGGATCAGGAGGCAATGATGATTCGAAAGCTCTTTGCGGCTTTCGCTCTGACGACTCTAGCCGGTGCAATTGCGACCGCTCAGTCGACCATGCGTTGGAACACTTGCACACCCGTGGGCACTAGCGCCCCATGTTGGTAAGATCGATTGTTTGTCGAATTTGCGCATGCCTTCTTTTGAGGTTTTGCGACTAGCGGAGCAAACATAAGCTGCACCCTACCTAGCGAAACGGCCCAGCCTGCATATCATCCCAATTTCGTCGCTCTGGAGCGAAATAGCAAAGGGAATGATAACCCGAGCCGCAAGCGGAACAACAACTTTCTGCGCTCCTGATTAAGTTTTCTCGTGGAATGCCGAAAGCAGATCAAGATAAGTTCGCGTTGAGTCAGACGTCCGTCCACATCGGTATCCGGTAGATAGTTCGTTTCCCCCTCGTTGTTCCGTTCAGCTGCATTCAATCCCGATGCTTTCCCATCCAAGAGTCGCTGCCATTTAGAAAGAAGTTCACTTTTGCCCGAACAAAACATATTTGTGACAGCATTTGCCGGACAGCATTTGCCTGTTGTTGCCGAGCGAAAATGTCCCTTTAACTGCAGAGCGATTCTGTCACCCTCAAGTAATTGTTTAACTTGGTTTATGGTTTCCTCGTTTGAAGTGTGCATGATGATGAAGCGTTCGCATTGTGGATGGAAAGAGCGTCCCCAGCGAAGCGGGTCCAAGGTTGAGCAAAACCCTTTCCTTTATGGAAAATCTTCTCAAGATTAGGGCCTAACCGCAATCGCGGGGCGGCCCGCGAGGGTGTAAATGCGAGGCTGTTTTGCTCTTCTTCGAAGAGCGCCGGATGTCGCGCGCGCGCACCGCGTCCCCCGAATCGAGAACCTGAGTTTGGCACAAGAGTAAATCGCCGAGATAGACCAGCAAGTCGCCATCGGGCTGATGGCACAGATCGACGGTCTTACCCGCATAGCCGCGCTGACTGGAGAGCGCGGGAAGCTGGATGATGCGGGAACCGAACGGAATGGTGTGATCGTTGGCGACGATTCGCGAATAGCGCAAGCTAAACAATCGCTTGAGGTCAATGCGGCGGTCGAGGCGGCGAAACGCGGATACCTGTTCGCGGGCGGGAATGGAAAACTGCCGATTATATTCTCCGGCAAACCCATCCAGGATGCGATTCGCGTCTTCTACAGTGGCTGCTTGAGCCAGCCGCAGTTCACTGGCAAGGCGGTCCTGAAAGGTACGCCAGAGGCGTTCGATACGGCCTTTAGCTTGCGGACTCAGCGCGGCGATCTGAGTGATGCCCAACTCCTCCATGACGCGTCCGAGATGCGTGGAGCTTGCCGCCCGGCCAACTGCTCCTCGATAGTCCAGTACGGGTCATTGGGCTGAAACGTGCCGTGCCGGTCGCGGTACAGGCTGACCGGAATGCCGTGGTGTTCCACCATCGCGCGCAAGGTGCGCAGATACCCGGCCGTATCTTCGGGACCAGGCTGGAAGTAAACGGCCAGGACTTGGCTGGTCGCGTCGTCCCTGAATCCCATTAAGGTCAACAGCGGCCCGCGCTGTTCGAGCCAGTCGTGCCGGCTGGCATCGGCCAAGGCCATCATTCCGAACTGCGCCTTGCGCTCACGGCGCGTCCGGTATTTGCGTGGCCTGCGCTTCTGGGGCGAACGGATTCCGCGCGCGCGGAGCATACTCCGCACCGTTTCCCGGCTGACCGGGATCTTTTCGACCGTGGTTAATTTTTCCCAAAGATGGCTGTCATTGAAGCCCTTGTACTTGCCGGTTGCCAACGACGCAATCTGTTCGATTAATACTTCCGGACAGCGGTTATGCGGTTCGCGTCCGTCGTTGCCATGCAAAACCCAGCCGTGTTCTTCCGGTGCGAATCGTGCCTTATATCGTTTCACCTGGCGCGGACTCATGCCCAACAGAACCGATGCCTCGGCTACGGTCAGCCTTCCCTCGACCGCATTCTCAATAACCTTCAATCGTTGTAGTTGCTTTTGATCCACTGTCACCATCTCCTTGCGAGGGTGTCAGAATCGCTCGGCAACAACACCGGACAGCATTTGCCTTGACAAAGGAGAAACCCCTTACATATACTTCCATACACCCTAATTTTTGAGGGAAATACTGACCGTCGAAAGCGCGGCACACATAATATTTTTCGAACCGTGAAACGCTTTCGGGCGTTCGCAGCACTGTTATTTGCGCCAAGGAGGAATTAGCCGATGCCTACGCCTCTAACCTATCCCGGAGTTTACATCGAGGAAATCAAAAGCGGGGTGCGCACCATTACCGGCGTCGCGACCTCCATCGCGGCCTTCGTGGGAAGCGCCGAACGGGGACCCGTGAACGATCCCGCCACCATCAACAGCTTTTCTGATTTCGAGCGAGCTTTCGGGGGCCTTTCACTCGATCACTCGATGAGCTTCGCCGTTAAAGATTTTTTTCTGAATGGTGGAAGCCAGGCAATTGTCGTTCGCCTTGTGAACGTGCCGGCAACACCGGCTCCTCCCGCACCGGCTCCTCCCGCACCGGCTCCTCCCGCACCGGCTCCTCCCGC
>JALYXS010000280.1 GCA_030946965.1 Acidobacteriota bacterium | reverse complement strand
CAGGCGCGCGGGAAAACACCCGATGCGAAATTGCAATAGGTACACTTCTGCGCGCAAAACGGGTAAGAGATGTAGATCCCTGGCACGGAATCTTTTATCATAGCTGCTTGCCCAAGAAGTGGCGTCTGGCCGCTGCTTTCCTCGTCTTTCTGGCCGCGCTGTTCGCGCTTGGCTTCAACCTTCAGAATGTGGGGATTGCGAGCGGCTTCATCGATCCCGTAACACACCTGGGCGCGCAGGACGAGGCGCTCTACACGCGCGAGAGCATCCACATGGCGACCGGGGGCGGCTGGCTCACGCCGATGTACCTCGGGCGCTTTGTGTTGTTCAAGCCGCCGCTGCTGATGTGGCTTTCAGGGCTTTCGATGAAGCTGTTCGGCATTGAGCCGCTCACCGCGCGCATCCCGGCACTGCTGAGCGGCGCGTGGATATGTCTTATCGCGTTCGCGATCGTCTGGCGGGCGCGATCGATGCCGGCCGCCATCGCGGCTGTAATACTGCTGGTCTCAAATCAGCTATTCCACGCGATGGCGCGCGTCGACATGACCGATATCGTGCTGACCGCTTTCGCCGTGAGTGCGTTCGGTTTTTGGCTTAGCGATCCAACGCTAGAAAATCGCCGTGCTTTTTGGGGATTTTCCGCGAGCGTGGCAGCCGCGATTCTGACCAAGAGCATCGCGGGATTATTGCCTTTGATCGCGGTCGCGATTTGCCGCCGGGTCTCCATCCAACGCTTGTTGCAGGCGTGCGCGCTAATTGCCGCGATCGCGCTGCCGTGGCACTTATACCAATTGGCCGTGCACCGCGATTGGTTCCTGGCGGAATATCTGGGCGTGCAATTGGTGGTGTTCGGATCGCGCCCGCCGCAGACATCGCGGGAAAACCAGTTGTGGTTTTACCTGATGCGGCTTGTGGCAACCGATCCCATTTTGATATTTCTCTTCGCAACCGGCGTGGTTGGCTTCTGGCGAGACCGCTCGAAGAAACAAGTTCTGCTGCTATCGTGGATCGGCGTTTTCGGCGGCGCGCTGTTCGCGTTTCAGTACCGAAGCTGGCAGTATGCGCTACCGCTAATCCCGGCGCTTGCGATTGCCGGCGCGAATTACAGTCCGCTGCTCGCCAGGAAGGCCGCTCCGTTCACCCTGGCTCTGCTTGCGGCCGCATTTACCGTGAAGGCAGCGTTGCCCTCGAGAACCTGGAGTCTCTCGTTCGCCTCCGGCAATACGCTCGCTTCGGCCGATCCGCTCTCGGATTATTGCGCTCGCCACCGGACCGCGGAACTGATCGTCCTTCTGCCCGACGACGAGTTCTATTCTTCCGTTCTGCCGCTCCCGCGCGTGCGCTATTCATGGATCGACTCCAGCGGCGTGAGCGCCGCGCGCGAGCCGCACCTGCGCTATCTCGGAATCACGCTAACCCCTGCCCAGTTCGAAACTCTTCCGCGCGATCGCGATGAGTATCTGCGGCGATTGAAGTCGTGGGGATTGACAGCCTCCGATCCTACCGGCACCGCAATCGTGGCCCGCAACGTGGACGAGATGCGCGCGATGATCCTCTCCCATCCGGGTAGCGATTTCTTTGTGCCGCGCTCTTTTGTGGCGGCCGGCATTGGAGACCACGGGATTGTGGAGGCCACGCCCGGCCGGGTTTTTCTACTCGCGATTCACCCGAAAATCGAACAGCCCGCCGGCGCTTGGAATTGCGACATGTAAATTTAAGAAGCCCCCGCGGGAGGAGTATCGAACACGCTCTCCACCCCTACCGCGCGCAGAAACTCCCGCACGCTGGTTTCGGCGTTTCGCTCGGCATCCTTCAAAATTCCCATCTCTATTGCCGATTTCCGCACCGAATCGAGCGCCATGACCCGCGCGCGCTGTTCGAGATCCAGACTATAGGGAACCCACGGCGTCCACCAGGTCTTCGTCCGGTCCCAAACTTTGGTTTCTTTCTCATCGAAGACAATGTGCAGGATTCTCGGCTCGGGCAGCCGTATCATGATCTTCCTCTTGTTCAACGGCTCGAAATCGCGATCGCTCATCTCTCGCAAATCCACTCCGCCCAGAACGCGCGCCTGCACGATCAAGAGAATCGATTCCGAACCGAGCGGAATCTTCTGCTCCGTCAGTCCTACCACCTTTTGAATCGTGTATTTCACGGTTACCAGTTCATTCAGCCGCTTGATTTCACGAAGCAAGCTCGGGGGATCGGCCAGGCGGCTCACCAATAATCCGCCGCGACGCGAAACGAGAAAGAAGACCAGAATGACGGCAAGCGCGAGCAATCCCGCCCAAATTAGCTTCCGATACTGCGCAGAAATCGACATAAAAACTGCTACATTAGTATCAGTTGAAGTGGCGCGACCGGCGGTATTGCAAAAAAAACTTGTAACCCGCCGGTTTATTTTCTTGCTAGCGCCAACGCAGCCGGAATCCCAAACCCCGCGAGCGCATTTTCCACTTCGCTAACCTTCAATCGCGACGCGCCGTACTCTACTGTCAAGTCGGTGAGCGAAGGTTCGACTTTCACGTGGTCGATCCCATAGATGGAATTAGCGCCGGCCAGCCGGATCATTGCCTCGTCGTCGAGCGGCTTTTGCAAGTGAAGGCGGATTTGGACTTTGGTCATACGGTCTTACGTATCATAAACCAATTAACGATCCTGTTTTACTATCATAGGAACCGAGTCCGAGACTGCGTCTACTTGTAATTTTCAAGGTACTTGCGATCAAAAGGTATGGTGGCACGATGCCGACATTACGAGAACGACTGACCAACTTATATCCAGATCTGCTCTCACCGAATCCTGAGGAAGCAATTAATGGCACCGAGTTGCTCAACAAGGTTCCGAAAGAGCTGCGTGATGACTACACAGATAATTCGATTCGACAACACTTTTCTGTGA
>JALYXS010000265.1 GCA_030946965.1 Acidobacteriota bacterium | reverse complement strand
GAGGGATCTGATTGTTCGCGAATGGTTGGCGGTTGCCATTTGCGTCCGTCGTGAACGGGTCGTATAACTGGGACCCGGGCAAAAGCGCCGAAAAATCGCCCACCCGGAATGCCGCCGGAACCACGGTTATAGAACTGGGCGCGCCGGGATTCGCAATCCGGGTACCTTGGTAGTCCGCGAAGAAAAATAATTTGTCTTTGATGACAGGGCCGCCAAACGTTCCCCCGAAAATGTTCGAACGCAAAGCCGGACGCGGTGCTTTTCCACTACTGTCCGGGGCCAAGTTCCAGTTACGCGCCCAATTGTTGGCGTTCAACTTGTCATTACGGAAGAACTCGAATAGGTCGCCATGGTATTGATTTGTTCCCGACTTGATTCCGACATTGATGATTCCGCCCTGGTAATTTCCGAATTCGGCGGGCGCGTTATTGGTAAGAATCTTGGTTTCGCCGATCGCGTCCACGCTCGGTTGATAAGCGGTCAGGTTGTCGGAGACCTGATTGTTATCGATGCCGTCGAGCAAAAAATTGTTCGCTTCCTCGCGATTCCCGTTGACGTAAGGCCGTCCGCCGCCGCCCGACCGCGCACCGCTATTGAAGCCGGCGGGGTTGGGCGTCTGCACGCCGGGAATGAGCAATGTGAGAGCAATATAATTCCGGCTGATCAGAGGCGTGTTGATGATGGTCGTCGGATTGAGAACCTCGCCCACCTGCGTGGTATCCGTTTGCAGAATGGCGCTGTCGGCGGCGACCGTCACGTTTTCCGTGACCGCGCCGATTTCCATCTGTACGTCAATACGATCACGCGCGTTGAGTTCCAGTCCTATGTGCGGGCGGACCGAGGTCTTAAATCCTGGAGCTTCCACGCGGATTTCATAGGTGCCAACCGGGATGCGCGGGAATACGAAGATACCGTCCGCGTTCGTGTTGGTGGGCCAGATTGTTCCGCGTTGTTCATCCGTGGCTTTTACCGTCGCATTGCCGATCGGAGCGCCGGATGGATCGATGATCTTGCCCGTGATGCTCGCGCTGGTTTCCTGTGCCGGAACGGGAAGGATCGTGAAAGTGGAAATGCAAACGGCTACCGCGATAAGAGCGATTCTGGACAACGGACTACCTCCTGAGGTTCTTTAACTTGTATCCCAGAACCCCTGGTCAAGTCAATCTCGGGTAGCGATCGCGGACTCCTCGTTCATCAGCTTGCGCCAGGAATCCACGCCGCCCTGCAGCGGGCGCACGCGCGTGATTCCCCGGCGATTCAACAGGAGCGCCGCACGGGCGCTCGAAGCTTCATTCGGTCAACTGCAATAGAGGACAATATCCCGGTCGCGCGGGATTTCCTGATGCCGGCCCGTTAATTCTTCGCTCGAAATGCGGAGAGCCCCAGGGATGGAGTCGTCCTCGCCGGCGAGAGCGCTGCGGAGATCGACGATCATCACGTCCTCGCCCGCATCCAGCTTTATTTTGAGTTCTCGAGGGGTGATGCGCGCGATAGCAAGTTTCCGCAGAAATTTGCGTCGCTGCGTGTATTTCCAGGCGATCCAGAGGCCGAGCGAAGCCGCGATAAAGAGCAGAAGCCAGGAACCCGTTCGCACTGCGTAGGCGGCCACGGTTTCAAGCTGGTTGCTGAAGATGAAGCCCAAGCCGACGTAACTGAAACTCCACACCAGCGAGCCGAGGACATCGAAGATCAAAAATCTCGGCACGCTCATTCCCGATATGCCGGCCAGCGGGGCGGCCGCGGCATTCAGGCCGGGAACGAACTTGGCGAGAAGGAGCGAACGGCTGCCATATCGAACGAAAACGTTTTCGGTTTTGCGAACGCATGAGTCGGGTTCGAGCGCAATGCGGCAGAGAAAGCGCAGCACGGACGCGCCGCGATGCCGCCCGAGTTGGAACCAAAAATTATCCGCAATCACGCAAGCGCCAATCGCGCAGCACAGCACCAAGGCTCCGCTTAAGCGGTCCGCGCGGATGAGCGCCCCCGCCGCTAGCAGCACGGGAATCGAAGGCAGCGGGATAGCGCCTTGCTCGGCCAGTATCCAGAAGAAAACGACCGAATATCCGTGTCGGATCAAAAACGCGAGAATTTGATCCGTCGAGTTTCGATCCATTGGGAATTCGACTCCGCGGCGATGGCCAAGGATTCATCCCCGGCTATCTTTCGTCAGTTGCCATCTATCTTTCAGCTATTTTGGTACTGCGACGGAAACTGCATGCCTAGAATGAAATCAGCGCGCGGCGTTCCCTCCAACGGCTCGCCCGCTCCCTCTATGCTGTTGTTTCTGCTTCGAGGCAGCCGCCGAGCGGTGCTCTTGCGGGCCGGCCTGACGATCGCGGCAATCGCCTTCACCGATTGGCGCGTGGAAGGAAACATTCCGCTCGGATTCTTGTATCTCTTCCCCATGCTGATTGCCGGCAGCGCCTTGAAGCGCTGGGAAATCGGCGCCGTCGCGGCCTTTTGCACCATGCTCACCGAGAATTTCGACACCTTCGAATGGTTCCCCGAATCCGGCATTCCGCGAGACATTCTGATCTTCGCCGCGTTCTTCGGGATGGGACTTTTCGTGTATGAGGTAGTCCGCAACCGGCAGGCCGCGCTCCAGCATTTGCAGGAGATTGAAACCGAAATTCTGGCGCGCCGCGAAGCGGAAGAGCAGCTCAAAGTGTTGGTTGAGAGCAGTCCGGCCGCGATCTTTACGACCGACGGCGATGGCCGCGTGCTACTCGCAAACGACGCCGCGCATCGTCTATTTGGTCTCGAGCCGGGAACGCTCGCCGGGCAATCGATTCGCCAATTTCTGCCGGCGCTGGTGAACGTCTCGTCGAACGATCACTCCCGCCAGGCGTTCCGCACGGTGATGCAATGCCGCGGGCGGCGGCGCGATGGCGAAGTTTTTCTGGCCGATGTTTGGTTCTCGACTTACGCCACCAGCGCGGGTTCCCGGTTGGCGGCGATGGTGGTCGATACTTCAGAAGAGCTGCGTACGCGGGAAGAGTTCAGTCTGCACCAGCTTCTTGCCGGTTCGCGGATTTTGGTGGGCGCGGTTTCGCATGAGATTCGGAACGTTTGCGGCGCGATCGCCGTGGTCCATGCGAATCTTGCGCGTAGCGGAGCGCTGGCGAACAGTAAGGATTTTCAAGCTCTCGGAACGCTGATCGTCGCCCTCGAGAAAATTGCGGCGATGGACCTTCGTCAGACAAGCGATTCCGCGGCATCCGTCGATTTGAATTCTCTTCTCGAAGAGCTGCGAATCGTAATCGAGCCTTCTTTGCGGGACGGCGGCGTGGAAGTCCGCTGGACCGTGCAACCGGATCTTCCCGCTGTTTGGGCGGATCGTCAAAGCCTGATGCAAGTGTTCCTGAACCTCGCCAAGAATGCGGAACGCGCGATGCTGGAGCGGTCCGCGCGTGAGCTTGCGGTGAGTGCGCGAGGCGATAAAAACCGGATCGTCGTACAATTCCGGGATACGGGCGGAGGCGTGCCGGCTCCGGACCGGTTGTTTCAACCATTTCAACAAGGGGCTCACGCGACGGGCCTCGGCCTCTATCTGTCGCGCGCGTTTATGCGTTCGTTTCGAGGGGATTTGAGATACGAGCCCGAGCCGGGCGGCTCCCGCTTCATCGTGGAGCTTTCCGCCGCGCTTCCAGGCAACGGCAAAGAAACTTATGGGCCAGGAAATCCGGATTCTATTGGTGGACGACCACAGCTTGTTCCGGGAGGGGCTCAGCCGGTTGCTCGAGGCCGAGCCTGATTTCCGGATTGCCGGAAACTGCGCGTCCGTGGCTGACGCGCTCGCCGTTTTGGAATCGGGACTGGCGGATTTAGTGCTGCTCGATTACGATCTCGGGCAGGAGCAAGGTTCCGATTTCATCCGCCTGGCGAAGAAAAAGAATTCCGAAATTCGTGTCTTAATGGTGACTGCCGGAATGAGCGACGCGGATACTTTGCGCGCGCTCGAGAACGGCGCGTCCGGAATCTTTCTGAAGCATAGCCCGCCCGCGCAACTCGTGGAAGCGATACATAAGGTGATGAATGGAGAGACGTGGCTCGATTCGGGCGCCGTTCGTTCCCTCATCGCCGGCGCCAATGAAAGGTCGGAAGAGCAGCGGACTTCGCAGCCCTTGAACCAGCGCGAGCGCGCGGTGCTGAAAGCCCTGTTCGAAGGCCTTACCAACAAGGAGATCGCCACGAGACTAAATATCGCCGAAACAGCCGTCAAGTGGGCGATTCAACAATTATTCGATAAGACTGGCGTTCGCACGCGCAGCCAGTTGGTTCGGATCGCGCTTGAAAGGCGGTTGCAGGATGGACCCGCGGCCGAACTCGAACCTCGATGAAAAATCGTTGGGTGCAGCTTGGCGCTTCCGTGGTGGCGATGATCATGATCGCCAATCTTCAATACGCCTGGACGCTGTTCGTCAAACCGATTCAGCAGGAGATGCACTGGAAACTATCGGATATCCAGTGGGCTTTCACGATCTTTATCATGTTCGAGACGTGGATCATGCCGCTCGAAGGCTGGCTGATCGACCGCATCGGCCCGCGAGTGTTCACGACCATTGCCGGAGTCCTCTGCGGGATCGGCTGGACCTCTCTGGCTGCGATTCACACGCAGGGGCAGCTTTACGCGTATTATGCGATCGCCGGAATCGGCGCCGCGTTTGTTTACAGCGGGTCGATGGCCAGCGCATTGAAGTGGTTCCCCGATAAGCGCGGGCTGGCCGCGGGGATCATCGCCGGCGGATTCGGCTCCGGCTCGGCGTTGTTCATTCCACTGATCCAAAAAGTTATTGCGCGGGAGAGTTTCCGCGCCGCTTTCTTATACTCGGGAATCATTCAAGGGCTGGTCATCTTATTGGTCGCGCAGATACTGCGGCATCCCGATGACGACTTCCTGAAATCGACCCACGCATCGAAGGCTGCCTCGCCGCGCGTACGTCGCAACAGCGAGCAGTTTAATACCGGCGAGATGCTCCGGACGCCGCACTTTTACGCGCTTTACCTGATTTTTATAATGATGGCCACCGGCGGCCTGATGGTGACGGCGCAGGCAGGTCCGGTCGCGAAGGAATGGAACATCACGATCACCGCGCTGACTGCCGCGCTAGCGCTCGACCGCGTTGCCAATGGCGTAAGCCGCGTGTTCTGGGGATGGATTTCCGACCGGATCGGGCGCGAGATCACCATGTTCATCGCGTTTGGGCTTCAAGCGATCTGCTTGTTGAGCGTCCTGTTTATAGGGCGGCTCTCCGGGACCCACTTTACAATCACGCTGATTCTGACTTTCTTCACTTATGGAGAGGTTATGTCGCTGCTTCCTTCCACGGTGGGCGATTACTTCGGCGGCGCGAATGCGGCTTCGAACTATAGCTTCATGTACAGCGCGAAGGGAATCGCGTCGATAATCGGCGGGGGCTTGGCGGCGCTTTTGTTTGAAAGCTCGGGGACGTGGTCTACGGCTTTCTACGTGAGCGCCGCCATGGCGTTGATCGCGTCTATAATGGCGCTTGGATTGAAAGCCGTACCACTGCCAAGCAAACTTACTTCTCGATCATCAGGTTATCGGTAACCGAGAAAACTCCTGGGACGCCCTTAGCCTGAATATCCGCGATCGTTTTGTCGCCTGTGTTCGCCACCACGCCCGCCAAGGTAACATTGCCATTCTTCACGATGATGTGGATGGAGGGAACTGCCTGGAACCCGTAGCGGGTGCTCAGAGCGGAGTTACCGTAAATGGAGCGGTAGACGGCCCGGCGAATTTGATCGTCGTTCGGGGATAGCGGAAGGACCTCGATTTCGTTGTTGACCTGTGTCACGCCTTCAATCCGTTTGACTACATTACCGGCATCCGACTTTAGCGTCGGCCGGGTAACTTGGCCCATTAAAGTAACCGAACTGCCATCCACGCGGAAAGACAAATTGTCGAAAACGTTGTAGTAGGGAAGCATGACTAACTCGTGCCGGACTTCCCGGATCAGGCGGTCTTCAGACCGCTGGGAAGAATACCCCGCCATGTAATTGTCGTTCTTCTTGTCTTTTGAGAACAGACTACCTGGAACGATCAACAGCAAACCCGCGACAACGCCTGGCGCCAATTGATTCACACTGCGCATAATGAAACCTCCACTCGCGATGCTGCAGTTGCCTTTCCAAAGCACCTAATCGTTAGCCGAAATTTGATGTAGCTCCAGTTCGCTGGTGTTTTTTGGCACGTTGGCCAATATTGCCGCGGCTTGCTCGGACGTGAAATTTTCCACTTTTGCCGAGTGGTTCATGGAACAGAACTTCGGGCCGCACATGGAACAAAACGCCGCGTCCTTGAAACCCTCCTCGGGAAGAGTCTCATCGTGCATTGCCTGGGCAGTCTCGGGATCGAGAGAAAGCTCGAACTGGCGTTTCCAATTGAAAGAGTAACGCGCACGGGAAAGTTCGTCGTCGCGGTCGCGCGCGCCAGGGCGGTGGCGCGCAATATCGGCCGCATGGGCGGCGATTTTGTACGCGATGATACCGGCCTTTACGTCTTCGCGATTGGGTAAACCCAGGTGCTCTTTGGGAGTAACGTAGCAAAGCATCGACGCGCCATGCCAGCCGATCATCGCCGCGCCAATGGCGGAGGTGATATGGTCGTATCCCGGCGCGATGTCCGTTACGAGCGGCCCTAACGTATAAAACGGAGCTTCGTGGCAAAGCTCGTTCTCTTTCTTAACCTGAAGCTCTATCTGATCGAGAGGGATATGGCCCGGTCCTTCCACCATAACCTGCACGTCGTATTTCCAAGCTTTGCCGGTCAGTTCGCCCAGCGTTTCCAGTTCCGCGAATTGCGCCGCATCGCTCGCATCGGCAATCGAGCCGGGACGCAAGCCGTCTCCGAGGGAAAACGTGACATCGTACTTCTGGAAAATTTTGCAGATGTCTTCGAAGCACTCGTAGAGCATGTTCTGGCGGTGATTTTTGACCATCCATTCGGCTAGAATAGCCCCGCCACGGCTTACAATTCCCGTGATGCGTTTCGCGGTTAGCGGCACGTACTGGATGAGGACGCCGGCATGGATGGTCATATAATCCACGCCTTGCAGGGCCTGCTCTTCGATGACTTCGAGCATCAGCTTCGCGGTGAGATCTTCCACGCGGCGCACGCGATTCAACGCCTCGTAAATCGGCACCGTCCCGATCGGAACCGGAGAGCCGTCGATGATCGCCTGGCGAATGCGCGGGATGTCTCCGCCGGTCGAAAGATCCATGACGGTATCGGCGCCGTAGCGGATGCAATACTGCAATTTCGCAAGCTCTTCATCGATATTCGACGTGGTGGCCGAGTTGCCGATGTTGGCGTTGATTTTGCATCGGGAGGCCACGCCGATCGCCATCGGCTCCAGATTCTTGTGATGGATATTGGCGGGGATTACCATGCGCCCGCGGGCGACTTCGGCGCGAATCAGTTCCGGTGAAACGTTTTCGCGTTTCGCGACAAACTCCATTTGCGGGGTAATCTCGCCCTTGCGGGCAAAATGCATTTGCGTGCGGATGGAAGACATGGATTTTTATTTGAAGGGGAAATGAGAAGGGCAGGCCGGGAAAGACCTGCCCCACGGCTTCATTACTTCTTTTCTTTCTTGGGCTTCTTCGTTTCCTTCTTGCGGTCCTGTCCTTTGGCCATGTTGGTTCTCCCTTCAGTTACAGATTATATCCGCTTGTTATACTCGCTTACCCACCGCGCCCGGTCCATAATCGCAAAAAGCTTCTTTAACCGTGAGGCCGGCCACTTCAATGCGATCCAGATCGGTCGTTCCGATACCTGCGGCCTCGGCCAGCTTGAGAGTGTTATCGCCGCGAATGAAAGGTTTCGTGCCGCGATCCGATTTCGGATCGTAGCCCATCACCGCCATGCAAACCGCATCCACGCAAACGGCGTTCCTGCCCGCGATCAGAACGCCAGGGCGGATGAGTTGCACGCCGGGATTCCACGCGCCTTCCCCGCCACGAATGGAATCGACGCCATCCACAATCGCGAGATCGACGGGACGGCAGCCGTTCAAATCCGCGGTGATGCGGGGGACGCGATAACCCGGATCGCGCGGCGAATCGGGATGCAGTTCAGCCGGCACGCCCTTCGGAGGCAATGTAGTGCCACCATGGCAGACAGGGCCGCGCTCTTGCGTGGGATCTTCGTTGCCGCTCGGTCCGCAGTCGCCGCCGTACAACGAACAAGGCGTGATACCGAAACTGTTCTTGAGCGACATGGTTACGCCCGCGATCCAATGGTTCTTGAGCTTCGGGATCGTGACGTAGGTATCGCAATCGACCAGCGAGTGATTGAGATCGTAAGCGGGGAACATGTAGCCGCCCCAAGGCACTTTCACACGCGTGTATCCGGTTCCCTTCCCGAGGTTCTGGATGTTCTCCCATTCGACCTTGCAGCCTACGTTGTTCATGGCGGCAATATCGAACCCGTAGCGCGCCCAGAGTTCCATCTCCTGGCTAGCGGGGAAGAAACTTTCGAGAATGCGGATGCGTTTCGCGCCCGCTTTCGCCAGCACCTGCATGGTGGCAAGGACCATGTCGGGATTATTGCGGTAGGGAAGCTCGGGATCGACGGGGAATTTGGTGGGCTTGCCGGTAAGATTCAATTTGATGGCGACGGTCTTGTTCTTGACCAGCGGCCCAATGCCGCCAATCTGGTCCATGAGTTGGGCGATCGTGGGCGCGAGATTGCGGTCGTAAGTTTTGCAGCGCGCAATAGCCACCGTGCTGGCGGGTGCGGGCTTGGCGTTTGCAATTCCGGAAAGGCCTATGCCGGTAATGCCTGCGAGAAGATCGCGGCGAGA
>JALYXS010000252.1 GCA_030946965.1 Acidobacteriota bacterium | reverse complement strand
CCGGCGGCAATGGCGAGGTTGCGCGCGTCGCGTATCAGTTTCGGTTCGCGCCGTGTCTTCCGCAATGCTCGCCGAAGTTCGAGCGCGAACAGCAATGCGGCCAATCCAAGGATGTGCGCCATTGACCTTCAGCATTATTATCCCAACGCTGAACGAAGAACTGGCGCTTCCGGGCACTCTCAAGGCGATCTTCCAATTGCAAGGCGAGTTCGAAGTGATCGTGAGCGACGGCGGAAGTACCGATGAAACGGTGGCGATCGCGGCCGCTGCGGGCGCCAAGACGATCGCGTCCGGCCAAGGGCGGGGTCAACAGCAAGCTGCTGGCGCGCGCCGGGCCACCGGCGACGTGCTGTGGTTCCTCCATGCAGATTCCGTGCCCGATCCGGATTCCCTAAACGCGATCGAGAGAGTCATGCGGGACGACGCAATCGTGGCGGGAAACTTCAGTCTTCGTTTCGATGGTGAAACGCGAGCGGCTCGAAACCTTACATTGGCGTATCCGTATCTGCGGCTGCTTGGCCTCTGCTATGGGGATTCGGGAATTTTCGTCCGAAGGCGCGTTTATGAGGCGATAGGCGGCTTTCGAGCGTATCCTCTTTTTGAAGATGTCGATTTCGCGCGGCGGACAAAACGCGCGGGCAAATTCGTGAGGCTGCACTGCCAGCTCACCACATCGTCGCGCCGTTTCGAGAACAAAAGCTTTGTTCTGACATTCGCGCGCTGGACGTTCCTGCAAATCTTGTTCTGGGCCGGCGTATCTCCCGTCAAACTCGCCGCCATGTATTCTCATGCGCGCAATAAGTAATTCGCCACAATCTCAATGAACTGCGTTTGCGAGCGTGATTGTTAACCGCTGGACAAAATTCTCGGGCGGCTGGAAACAATAAAGCGCGGAGCGCTTCGCGTCATCTGCCCTATCCAGAATCAGGTCGGGATTCCCGTCCGAATGTATTTCAATATGGATGGGAAGATTCTCGCACTCAAATTCGGAAGGCGCAAGCGAGTAACCAACGGACAGAGTATCGAACGGGTTGAATCCATCGACTCCAAAACTCTTCTTCCAGAACGCGAGCCAATCCACGGCGGCATCGAGAACCCATGCCAACGATTTATCGGCGGCGCGTAGCTCCGCGAGTTGCTCGCCCCGCATCCATACCTTCGATGAAAGCTCCCAAGGCGCCAAAACCAGGGGCACGCCTGAATCGATAAGAACCTGGAATGCGCCTGAATCCATTTCAAAATTGAAATCGCGGAACGGCTTGGCCCCGGGGCGAGCAAAGAATTTCTGATCCGGCCGCTTTCCCGCGACAGCGACGATTTTCTGGATTTTTCGAGCCAGACCGGGATGTCTTTCCAGAACGGTCGCTATATTCGTAACGGGACCGAGCGCGAGGATTGTCAGCTCTTCGCGGCCAAGCGCCGCCGCGAGAGCGCGCGATGCGTCCGTCTCTTTGCCGCGATCTGCCGCCGCAGCGGCGCCGCGGTACACCGGCAGGCCGCGCGGACCGAAATCTCTCACCAACCTTTGACCAATCGGAAACGCCTCGTCGAGCGGAGCATTGCCGAACACTACGCTCACGCCGCGAATCGATAACCCCGGTGAGCGAAACGCCTGGATCAGCGCGAACCCATCGTCGACTTCATGTCCGCCGCGCTTCACCGATGGATCGGTATCGATCCAGACCGCAACGGCCCCTTGGGATTGTATTGCGAGGAAGAGAATCCCGATTAGCGATTTCAAGAACCGTCTCCCGTCAGCACCAGTCTGCGTGAAAGTTCCAGCAGACGCACTTTCTCTTGGAGTCCACATCGAAGCGGAAGCTGGGCAACACCGATTAGACGCCGCATGATCTCGACTCCCGCGAAGCGCAACGCGAGCCGGAGATCTAGCGGCGCGGCGGTGGCATAAAGTTCAAAAACGCCTTCGATTACATCGGACGGGCGCCCGGAAAGGTGAAGATGCCCAACCATCACGCCGGCATCCCATTCCGGAGGTCCGAAAAAGCAGAATTCGGGGTCGATCACCCACGCGCGATCCCGTGCTTTGAGCCAGCTACCCGGGAAGTAATCTCCATGCAATAGACAAGGGCCGCGAGCGCCAAGATACAGTTCACCCAATCTGGCTACTTCGCGTCCGTATGCGGAATCGCCTTGCAGCTCTTGCGCAAGAGCCGCGAGGCCCGGCGTGATCGCGTCTAGGTCCAGTCCGTTGCCGGGCCGCAGCGGAAACGCGAAAACGTGTTCGTGATTCAACGCTCGAAGCTCCGCGTTCGAAAACAGATCGGCTAATTCGGCGTCGCGAGAACCATTGTGCAGCGCGACCAGAAATTGGGTCAACTCGCCGATTTTCGATTCGTTCAGGTCTACATCTTCCGCCGGACCCAAATCTTGCAGTATCAGAAGCCGCGCATCGGAATTGAATCCGAGAAAGGCGGGCATGCGCGCAGCCACTTCTCTCTGCTTTGCGATGTGCTCGTAAAATCGAGCCTCGAAAATCGCTCGATCCCGCGGAGCCGCAATGTG
>JALYXS010000242.1 GCA_030946965.1 Acidobacteriota bacterium | reverse complement strand
GCATTACCCTCGCGAAAGTCTTTCTCCGAGCGCTCTCGTTGCCGCAACAACCCAGTGGAATTCTGTTCTTCGATCGCGTCGATCTCGTTTTCCAGACTGGCTCGATGCAACAGCAAGTCTTGAAGCGCCGGATTAATATCGCCCCCATAATCCGATGCGAGCGACTCCAGGATTCGGTCACTCTCGTCGTCCAGAACGATTTCCCGCGTCTTCATGTCTCAATCCTACTTGAACCGGAATCCCATCGGAAGCGCGATCACCTTCCCGGTCCCAATCTCCACAATCCTCAGCCCGCCCTTATCCACCTGAATATCCGCCACGCCCCGATAACTCTCCGGCACGCGCACGCTAAACGCGCAGTAGCGTTTCGTCAGTTTCGATTTCGCGTCGAGCCACTCATATGTAGGCTTGTCGAACAGTTTCGGCTCCGCCATAATCGCCTTCATGGTCCCGTGAACCGGCGTGACGCTGAATTCCATGCCGCGCGTGAGCATCTCGGGGTTGTTCGCTTCCCAAATGTTGAGCCAGGGAAAATCGAGACGCGGAAAAACATAACCGATCAGCAGGCCCTTCGGCGCGTTCACCGCGGTGAAGTAGCCGTACTCGCGATCCGGGTCCACCAGAAAGTTGTTCACGAACGCGGAACGGTCGATATTCCGCACAGTCCGGAGATCGATCTTCGTTTCCGCTTTGCCCTCGGGCCAGCGAAATTCATTCCCGGATTTGTCGCCGTTGTCTCTGCCGCGGGTCAGTGGCGAATCGAACATCGTCACGCCTTTTTCGAGGAATGGCGGACCCAGCGTAACGTGCTCGCACCACCCTACGGGTCGATCCCAGCCACTCTCGTTCGTCGCGGTCTCCTCGAAGAACGCCACATGGCCGCGCACGCGAACCAGGCGCGTCATGCTGGTTTTTGATTCGGGCAGCTCCGCCGCAATCGTAAGCGAATCGGGCGTTCCCGCGACCTTGCGCCATTGCGCCACCCCCGTTTCCCCGTGAAAGGTCATTCCGGCGCGCGCCTCGGATTCGGAGGGATTGCCCCAGAACGGGAAGCAAAGATTGTGGCCCATCAGGCCGCTCATCAATCGCGCGGCTGGGCCGCCGCCGTAAGTTTGCGCATCGCGCGCGGCATCGTAGCGCGCCGGGTCGATGGTCGGAGTCTTCTGAATCCACAGCGGATTCAACGCGCCGGAATCTTTGAGTACAATCTCGCCGACGTGCCCGCCGGCCTGCACGATGGTAACGCGCAGGTTCGGCGTGTCGATGGTCCATGCATCGCGATTTTGAAACTGGATCACGCGGGTTTCCCCGAAACAGATGCTTGAAACTGCCAGCGAAAGAAGAAAGCGAACCATATCATCGCGGCGATGCGGAGCCGAATTGGAACCACGATCGTATCACCTGAAGGCTCTTGTCGAGAATTGCAGTACACACGAATCCGGGCGAAGCCGGCGTGCCGAATCGCAGATCCATGACTTCGACCCGTGTCGCGCCTTCGATATCCGTGGCGGGTAGAGCGCGCCAGAGCGGGAATTGGCTAAACAAAAAATATTCGCGGAACGCCGCGGTCCGGTCCGCCGCCAGGATCGCGGGGGTCCGCTCCGCTTTCATCGCGACTTGAGCGCTTGCCGGATCGAATGGCTCCATCAGATTCAAATCGAAAAGATAATAAGCTTCCCGCGTTTCGGCCAACCCTCGCCAAAGCAGCGGATTCGCGGGGCCGGGGAAAGCGGCGACGCGAATGGGAGCCGCGCCGTTGTATACGCGCGCATCGAGCGTGGCCGTGGCGCGATCGTGCAGCAGATACCGGCCGTAGCTATAAAGCAGCAGGAAAGTCAGGGCAAATATTGCGAATCCGCGGCCGGGATATACGGGACCTCGCTGTTTGACGCCCATTTCCGAGCCGACCAGTTTCGCCACGAACGGCCCAAATAACGAGAGCAACAGCGCGGCCCAGATCCATAGGTCCACGACGTTCGTAAAGTCCCAGCGGAACCAGTGCGCCTCAAACGGCAGCAGGATGCGGACGCCATAGACGTTGGTAAGGTCGAGCAGCAAATGCGAAAGAACGCCGAAGAGGGCAATGCCGATGGCGGGGAGCCAGGGCAGCGGTTTGCGTCCGATTAGCCGCACCACGAACACGCAAACCGCCGCCAGAACGGGCGCGAACAGTAAGGAATGCGTGAAGTGCCGGTGATAGTGAAGGTAGTTGAGCGAACCTCCAGTGGCGCTGACAATATCCACGTCGGGAGCGTTCGCGGCGAGTAATAAAATCCAGGTCGCGCGAGGAGTGAAGCGGTTAAGTCCGGCGCGGCTGAGGAACAAGCCGGTCAGCGTGTGCGTCAGATTGTCCAATTAATCCGGCTTGGGAAACTCACGATTTCGGATTTTAGCACTTACTTCGGGGCGGTACATTGAAAGCATGTACCGTTTTCTGCCTCT
>JALYXS010000233.1 GCA_030946965.1 Acidobacteriota bacterium | reverse complement strand
CTGCGGAAAACGACATCGGTGGCGTATTCGCACTGGTTCACGCTCCAGTGGTAGCCGGTGGCGAAATCGCTATAGACCGGACAGCACAGCCGCGCCAGTTCGTTTAGGCGTTCGTGAATTCGCTTCGTTTCCCATCCATCGGAGATCGTTTGTGCCTTTTGCCAGTCTTCAATGTGCGTGAAGGCGTTGTCGGCCATTCGATATTCGATCCCGGCCTGGCGTAACCGGCCCGCCAGCCAGTTGTGCCCGTTCAGGCAGATCTGTAAACGACAGGGCAGCCATGTCGGTACCCGCACGTGGCAGAAGCCGAGTTCTTCATCCACGAAGTAGAAATAATAGTGAAGACATTTACCGTCATTGGGCACAAGGTACGTCTTGCCGCTCTGTTTGTTGTGCCATGGCTTGTAAGTCGAACACGGCTCCATCACCGAGAGAATGCAGACAAGCCCCGGATGATCTCCTCGTTTCGCCAGCAGTTCCTGTGCCCGATCTTCTTTCCGGATGCTGCGGGTGCGAATGAACTCGACCTCAACGCCCGCTGCCGCCGCCATCCGTTCGGCATTCTCGCGGATCCGTTCGCGAAACGGTTCGGCGAACTTCGGATAGTCAAATATCCGAATCTGCCGCGCGCACAACAACGACGTCATTCCCCCGGCGTAGCAGATCCCCGGCAGCGTGCCGAATATCAAGATCCGGTCGTAACAGCCCAACACTCCCGCAATCTGTGATGCGTGACGGTCCGTCAGTAGTTCGACGCCCATTCCGGCATCGTATCCGATTTCCCTGTTTGGTTCCGGCTACGCCGGGTTAGGAGTATGCAGAATCTGCTTCACCAGAAGCCCATCACGCCCAAATAGTTTACGACAAGCACGACCCGTTTGGACGTGTTCTTTACGCATGCCCCGAAATCCCATGTATGCAGGTGCTTATGCCTTCGGTAAAACGGAATCGCGAACCAAGGTGATCGACGGCCGTGCGCGAAAGAGCGATGGCCACTCCCAACCGCCCGAGACCTGTCCGGTATTGATTCACGACCACCATCCCGGTTACATTTCATGGGAGCAGTCCCAACAAAACCAAGCGATGCTGGCCGATAACGCGCACATGAAATCGCGCATGGAACCGAAAGCCGGCCGTGGAGGCCGCAGCCTCTTAGCCGCATTGTTGCCGCGGCGCGCTTCACGATAGGCGCCTTGGAACTCCGGCACTCGACAAGGAGTAAGGTCACTTGGGTATAGCCATCGAGGCTTGACACTTATTTCGCGCCTCGCGGCATGCCCGCGCGGTCCAGCGCCCGCTGGATCTCGGGATTCTCCATGAACCATCGCCAGACGATCTCATCGCGCATGTTCGCCGCGCTTAGCAGCGTCATTCCCGTATTGATGCCAATTACGTCGGTGTCGGTCCACCCGGTGGTGGGGTTGAACGCATCGACGAACCCGTACCGGTCATAGATCTTATCGCCGAACTGGCGACGCATGGCTTCGAGAGCAGGCAGTGCGATCTCGGGCGTGAACATCAGCGAGCCACCTGCGGCGCATGGGATGATTGAGCCGTCGATTTTATGGTCCCGCGGCGGACCACCCCATGCCTGATAACCGTTTACGCTGTCCGATGCAGTGATGCCCCAAAGGTTCTCGCCGTAGCTGCGCGGAAACCCCAGGGTGCCTTTACTTCCAGGTAGAGTTCGAAATTTTGATAGCGCTTGTCGGTGAGCAATAGACCACCCTGCCCATAGGGCGACTGTCTCAGGCTCAGTACGCCGTCCGCAACAACAGCCTCCGAAGTGGAGCCGTGATGATCGGTCCGGCTGTCGTGCCATCCCCGCAGGTTCCGGCCATTGAAGATGGGCTTGAATCCCCGTGGAATACCCGGCTCTTGCGAGTAGCCTGCAGCCAGCATCGCCACTGACACCATTGACATCGATAGGCAAGTCGTCATGTTACCTCCTAGAGTGCAAAGTTTAACGGGTTCGCAAGTTCTCCAGCAGGTGATTATATACTTCACTCAGGTTGCCGTTTTAGCCCCTACGGGTTGTGGTCTGATCCGGCTGATCGGGAATACTGAACAAACCAGGCTTTCCTGTTTTGCTATCCTCGTAAAGCAATAACACTCGCTCGGTAGCATTTTGGGAAGCTGGTGAAAATCCAGCACGGCCCCGCCACTGTAAGCGCGGAGGGCCGATCCTTCTATAGCCACTGTCCTGAAGCCGGGATGGGAAGGCGGATCGGTTCGATGAAGCGTAAGTCAGGAGACCGACCGGCGAGACTTTGAGCATCGACGGCAGCGGAGGGCTGCCCTACATGAACCGTCTCACTCCGCGGGTACTATCTTTCTGTTTATTCGCCCCGCTTCTTCTTGCGGCCGGCGAAACCATTCAAGGCACCGTAACCGATCCTTCTAAAGCTCCCGTTTCCGGTGCGCAAGTCGCCGCGCTCAACCGGCTTGGCGTTGTTTCCGAGCGCGCCACCGATCGCGCCGGCCATTTCGAAATCCAGATTCCCGATATCGCGAATGCGAAGCTGATCGTAACCGCCCCGGGCTTCGAGACCAAGACGTTCGATCTCAATACGAAGGGTCCCATAAACATCGAGCTCTCCATCGCGCCGCAGAACGATTCCATTCGCGTCACCGGCTCCGCGATCGACGTCCCCGCGAGCGAGCAGGGCAGCAGCGTGAGCGTGATTCCGAGCGTGGAATTGCGCCAGCGAAATGAGGCGCAGGCGGCAGACTTGTTGCGCGATCTGCCCGGGCTCGTAGTCAGCCAGGCCGGCCCGCGCGGAGGGCAAGCGTCGCTCTTAATCCGAGGCGGCGATTCGAAATACAATCTGGTGCAAATCAACGGCGTCACTGTGAACAGTTTCAACTACGGCGGACTCTTCGATTTCGCGCATGTGCCCACCGAGTTCCTGGACAGGGTGGAAGTGGTTCGCGGTCCGCAGTCCGCGATTTACGGCTCTTACGCCAATAGCGGTGTCGTAAATTTCGTCACGCGCTCGCCCGAGGACGGTCCGCTTCTGGACGTCATTGCGGAAGGCGGCAGCCATGCGGAGCACCGGTTCGCCATAAGCGGCGGTGGAGTAGTCAAAGGTTTCGGCGTGACCGCGTCCGCTTCGCGTCTCGACGATAACGGGGCTGTAGTCAACAGCGATTACCGGAACGAAAACCTATTGCTCACGGTGGGGCGGCACTGGAGAAAGCAGAGTTTCTCCGCCGATGGAAATTTCAATTCGAATGAGACCGGCGTTCCCGGCCCGTATGGGTCAAATCCCGCGCATTTGTTTTCCGGCCTCGACCGCACCAGCCGCGACAAGAATAATTTTTCCGATTATCTGTTGCATTACCAAGCGGATCTTTCCGACCGCGTGCGCCAGGAGTTATACGGCAGTTTTTTTCTGAACAATAGCGCTTACCTCGGCTCGTACAGCAGCTTCAATAAAGATCTGCGAGGACAGGCGGAGACCCGGACCATCGTCAGCGTCTCGCGCAATTACACAACTGCCGCGGGTATCGAATATTCCCGCGAAGAAGAAAAAAACACCTACATAACCGACAACGGTTTCCGGCGATTTCCGCTGCGCCGCGATCAGGAAGGCATTTATTGGGAGAACCGGCTGCAATTCGGGAATCGCCTGTTCGCCAATCTGGGCGTTCGCGCGGAAATTTTCGAAACTCCCGCGATTCCCGCCTTCGCCAGCCCCTACTCGCCGCGCCCCGAGCTCAAGGCGAATACCTACTCCAAGGTCAATCCCAAGTTGGCCGTGGCTTATGCGTTGCGCGCCGGAATGCGAATCCATAGCTCCTTCGGAACCGGTATCCGGCCCCCCGGCGGCTTTGACCTTTCATCGACGAACAATCCGGTGCTGAAACCCGAAACCACCATCGGTTACGACGCCGGAATGGGACAGCGGTTTTTGAACAACCGCGTTTCGCTCGATGCCACATATTTTTACAATCGCTATTCCGATCTCATCGTTACGCTTGGCGGTTCGCTCGCGCACATCAGTTCCTACCGCAGCGATAATCTGAACAACGCGCGCGCGTATGGCGGCGAATTCACGGGCGAGTTCCGTCCCGCGAGGTGGGCGTCTATCGAGGGCAGTTACACCTTTCTCGAATCCAAGATTCTGGCAACCACCGGAACCAACGGTCTCGCGCAGAAGTATTATTATGTCGGTCAACCGCTGCTGCGACGGCCCAAGCATTCAGGCTCGATGACCTCTACCTTTCAATACCGGAAACTGTCGGCCAATATCGTTGGCTATTTCCGCGGCGCGGCACTCGACATCGAACCCAACTATGGCCCCTCCGCCGGATTTTTTCGCAATCCCGGATATCAAAACATCGGATTCAACCTGAACTATGCCGCGGGACATGGCGTCACGGTGTACGGAAATCTGCGCAACGCGCTCGATGAGCATTACGAAGAAGTCTTTGGATACCCTTCGCCGATTTTAAACTTCGTCGCGGGAATAAAATGGAGCTTACGTGGAAAGCGCCTCTAACACCTTCAGCCAGCCGCGCCTCGCGATAAACCGCGTCTACACGCGCACGGGGGATTCGGGCGAGACGGGCCTCGCCGGCGGCCAGCGGGTTCGCAAAGACGCGGCTCGAATCGAGGCATACGGCACCGTTGACGAACTCAATGCATTCGTCGGGATCGCCCGCCAGACCGCCGAAGAGCAGATGCATCTGTTCCCAATGATCGGCGTGCTCGCTCACATTCTGAAACGCGTGCAGCACGAATTATTTAACGCGGGATCGATTCTCGCGACGCTGCCCGAAGACGTGCATCCCAAACAGGCGCGCATCACCGCCGCCGAAGTCGCGCAACTCGAATCCGAAATCGATAAGATGAATGAGGATCTTCCGGCGCTGCGGTCTTTCGTTCTGCCGGGCGGGTGCCGTTTGAACGCGGAATTGCATGTGTGCCGGACCGTTTGCCGGCGGGCGGAGCGTATCTGTGTGAGCTTGGGTGAGCGGGGCGAGATCTTGAAATATCTGAACCGTCTTAGCGACGCGTTGTTCGTGTGGAGCCGTTGGGCCAGTCTGCGGATGGGATCGCCGGAGACGTTATGGGAACCGAATCAATCGGCATCGGGAGTGAATCATGGAAGAAACGAATAGGATGAGACCGGCAGCCTTGGCATTGACCATATTGAGCGGAGTGGCGCGGCTGCTGCCGCATCCTCCGAACTTCACGCCGGTGGGCAGCATGAGCCTGTTCGCGGGCGCGCGCATTCCCGGATGGCTGGCCTATTTGCTGCCACTCGTCGTTATGGCCGTCACCGATCCGCTCGTCGGGGGCTACACCAGAGCCACGCCGCTCATCTATTTCAGCTTTCTGATCAGCGTCTGGATCGGCCGGCAATTACGGAAATCGGAGAGCCTCGTCCGCATTGGGGCCGCGGCCTTCGCGTGCAGCTTGCAATTTTTCCTGATTACGAATTTCGCCGTTTGGCTCGGAAGCAGGTTCTATCCGCAGACTTTCTCCGGGCTGCTGGAATCGTACGCATCCGCGCTGCCGTTCTTCGGACGGACACTCGCGGGCGATCTCTTCTTCACTGCCGTGCTATTCGGTTTGCACGCCTGGCTAAGCCGGACCGTAGCGCGCTCGGAACGAGTTGCCGTAGCTTGAATTGGCCAAGCCCCGCGCGATAATTTCCTGGAGCTCCGGCAAGGAAAGCGCGTGGGCGCTCGAACGCGTGCGCGGTGAGTTCGAAATCGCCGCGCTGATCACGACGGTCGACCAGAACACGGGCCGCGTTCCCTTCCACAACGTGCCGTCGGAGTTGATCGAGCGGCAGGCGCAATCGATGGGCATCCCGCTTTGGATAGTTCCGCTGCCGGCCCCCTGTTCGAACGCCGAATATCTAGGGCGCCTTGCTCCCCTTTTCGCGCGAGCGGTCGCCGCGGGCGCCCGGCACATAGTCTTCGGCGACCTCTTCCTGAACGATATCCGCCAAATCCGCGAATCGTCATTGGCCGGAACGGGCCTCGCGCCTGTATACCCCCTATGGAATCTCCCGACGGCGGCGCTCGCCAAGGAAATGCTGGACGGCGGTTTGCGCGCCATAATAACCTGCGTCGATTTGAAGCGGCTCGATGCCGATTTCGCCGGCGGAGCGTTCGGCCATCGCGCCCTGCCGCCCAATGTGGACGCGTGCGGCGAAAACGGCGAGTTCCACACCTTCGTGACGGACGGCCCGATGTTCGGCCAACCCGTCGAGGTCCGTCTCGGCGCAACCCGCCAGGACGGGAATTACGCGTACGCCGGCTTGTAGTGGAGTCTCGAACGCCAAAACGTATGCGAACGCTTGCCGGAATCCTGTTTGCGGGGAAGCCCATTCGGACCCCAGATGTGTCGCACGCACTCCTGCGTGCCGTGTCGAGACTCATCTCGATACATGTCCACGTGCCACGATTCTGTCTCGGCCGGAATTGCGGAGCGTTCGGCCATGCGCGTACGCCCTCTTATACTAAAGCTCATGCGCCTGATCTCGATCGCTCTGCTCTCCCTCCCGATGCTGGCTCAAATGGTTCCGCCGGGCGGCCCTCCCACTCTGAAAGA
>JALYXS010000220.1 GCA_030946965.1 Acidobacteriota bacterium | reverse complement strand
TCGGACCCCACTCGCGAAATCGTGAAGATCGTCGCCGTCGGCCCTGGCGTGCGGCTCCCCCTCGAGATTCCGGTGTTCCCGCCGGCGGCTCCCATCGAGAATTTCCAAATTTCCGATGGTCTTCGTTTTCCCGTCTATCAGGAAGCCGTACAGCTTAAAGAATTGGCCCTCGGCTCCGGAAATGGCGATGGGAAGGCCAATCCCGGCGAGAGAATCGCCATCCTGATTCCCGATGGCGATAACTTCGGAAAAGCTTGGCGCGCCGCGGAGCTATTCACCAACGACCGCTGCATCGACCTCACCACTCGGATTTCGGACGGGTGGGGAACCTACGATCATGTGGGTGCTTCGGCGAAGTATTCGCTACCTCTAATCAGCCCCGATTGCCCGGCCGGACATGTCGTTCGCATGCTGGCGCGCTGGCAACTACCATCGAAACCAAATCACCGTGTCCGCTATGGTGTCGTGGAGTTTCGGATTCAATAACATCAACGCAAAAACTTGTCCGGGGCGGCGCGGCCCATGGCGATCAGGGGCCGATTAAGAAATTCCACGAACGGCGTCATGGCTTCGAACCGGGACAAGATTTCGGAAAACAACTTGGGTGTTGAGGCCAACGCGCCGTCCATAGTCGTTCCCAATATGTACTGCTTGTGCTTCAACAGTTCAATCGCGGGATGCGCCGCGTCGAAGCCCTTCGGGGGCCGCGACGTTTTCTCGCCGTGCATATCGCCCAGCAGTTTTTTGACGGTGCGGTTTTCGAATGTCTTGCGGAACTCCCCGATGTTCCCGGCCACGTGTGTTCTTACGGCGAGCAGCCGCTCCCGCTCTGGCATATACAACCCTCCCGCGATTTCGATCTTGTCCGGCGATATCAGGAAGAACATACCGGCGCCATCGTCCTTGCCAAGTCCGCGACGCCAGAAAAGCGCGGCGATGTGCGGCTTATACGGAGTTTTGTCCTTCGAAAATCGCGTGTCCCGATAGATCCGGTAGACGCTCTTCGTGGGATCGCCAACATACTCGGGCCCGAACTTCATCATCCCGGCGTGCAGTTCGCGTACAAGCTCCAGCATGGGGCCGCGCACCTTCTCATCGAACCGCGCTTTACGAGGTTGGAACCATTCGCGGTCGTTATTCGCCTTTAATTCGCGCAGGAACTGGATGCCGTCGGGAGGAAAGCCGGGGAAACGGGATTTCATGGCTGCTCTATTGTCTATAGTAGATTTTAAATAGGGAGAGTTAGCGATGGGAGGCTACGCCAAGTTCGCCGCCGCGCCGGCGATTTATCCGAATCGAATCGAAAGCCCTGGAACGTGCGAGACAGATACTGGGGCGTACCAGGCGCGACCCGTTGAAGCCTCGTGACACATACTTTCCGGCATGCGATGTGCAATGAGGCGTTCGAGCGGACGCCATTCGCCGAAGTCTGTCAAACGCTGCACCGCGCGGGCTACGAAGGAATCGAAATCGCGCCCTTCACGCTGGCGCCCGGCCCGCTCGATATTCCGCGCGATCGCCGGCGCGAGTATCGGGACATCATGCGGTCTGAAGGCATGCAATTCGTGGGATTGCACTGGCTTATGGTCAGTCCCAAGGGCCTTCACGTGACCACGGGCGACAAAGCGCTTCGCGAGCGCAGTTGGCAACACATCCGCGATCTGATCGACCTATGCGCGGATTTGGGGCCGGATGGCGTGATGGTTTTCGGCTCGCCACAACAGCGGGCCACAACCGGCGGGCTGAATCCGGCTGAAGCAACGCGCAATTATATCGAAGGGCTGGCGTCGGTTGCCACCCAGGCGGAAACCAGAGGAGTGACGGTCCTGGTGGAGGCGCTTCCAATTGGGCAGTGCGATGTGGTGACAACCATCGGCGAAGCCGCGCGCATCGTGGCGGAGATCAATAGCCCGGCCATTCAGACCATGTTCGATACTCATAATGCGGTCGATGAGCTTGAGCCGCACGAGGTTCTAATCAAGCGGCATTTCGACGTGATCCGGCACGTTCATGTGAATGAGATGGATGGGCGGCATCCGGGCTCCGCGGGCGGCGCGGGAAATTACGATTTCAAGCCCGTGCTGCGGACCCTGGGAGAATTGGGATATCGCGGCTGGATTTCACTCGAAGTGTTCGACTTCAAGCCCAGTGCGAGCCGGATCGCCTTGGAATCGTTGCAATTCCTAAAATCGGAAACTAAAAACCTAACTTCATGAACAAATATGTTGTAACGGGAGGCGCGGGATTTATCGGTTCCGCGATCGTGCGCGCTCTCTTGCGCGAGAGTGCGGACAAGGTGGTCGTAATCGACAATTTGTTGACCGGATACCGCGAGAATCTTGACGATATTCGAGATTCGGTGGAGTTTCATGAGGTTGATATACGCAATTACGACGCAACGGCGGCCGTGGTCCGCGGCGCCGGCGTAATCTTTCATGAAGCGGCTATTCCTTCGGTGCCCCGTTCCATCCTAGACCCGCCGCCTTCGCACGATGTCAACATCAATGGCACGTTCAACGTGCTCCGCGCGGCGGTTGCGGGCGGGGTTCGCCGCGTAGTTTATGCCGCCTCCTCTTCGGCGTATGGCGACACGGCGGTGCTGCCGAAAGTAGAAACGATGAACCCCGCGCCCAGATCGCCCTACGCGCTACAGAAGTTGACGGGAGAATATTACGCGAGCGTCTTCGCTTCCTGTTTTCCCATCGAGACCGTAAGCCTCCGGTACTTTAACGTTTTTGGACCAAGGCAAGACCCCACCAGCCAGTACTCCGGCGTGCTCTCACTTTTTATCAAAGCGATACTCGAGCGGCGCTCGCCTATGATATTCGGCGACGGCGAACAATCGCGCGATTTCACGTTCGTCGAGGATGTTGCGCAATTGAACCTGAAGGCTGCTCGGGCGGAGGGCGTTTCCGGCAAAGTGTTCAACGCGGGAAACGGCGGACGAATCACCCTTAACGAGGTTTGGAATCTGCTTCAAAAGATTGAGGGTGTTTCGCTTCTAGCAAACTATGGACCGCCGCGCGCCGGGGATGTCCGCGACTCGCAGGCGGACACCGTAAGGGCAGCGGCTGAACTCGGCCACAATCCACAGTTTAGCTTTGAGGATGGGCTGCGGCGGACGCTCGAGTGGTACCGGCAAAGCTTGCATCGAGCGCCTTAAGAAAACAATCCACATCGCTCCTGCCAATGTTGAGCGGTGGCGAAATGCGCAGGACATTCCCGTAAATCCCGCCCTTGCCGATCAGAATTCGATTCTCGCGCGCGGCTTCCAATACCCGGATACATGAGTGAGGGGACGGCTTCTTTGACCCGCGGTCTTCCACCAGTTCCAGCGCTTGGAGCAATCCCATTCCGCGTATGTCGCCAATAATTTCATGCTTCTCGCGTAGCTCTTCGAGGCCGGCGCGCAGGTACGCGCCCATATCGGCCGCGTTAGCCATTAAGTTTTGATCTTCGATAAAATCGATGACTGCTTTTGCCGCCGTAGCCGCGACCGGGTTGCCGCCGAAGGTCGAAATGGTCACGCCCTTCATAGCGTCGGCTACTTCCGGCTTAGCGATCGTAAGTCCGATGGGTGTCCCATTCCCGAGTCCCTTGGCGCTGGTGATTACCTCCGGCACAACGCCCCAATGCTCGATGCCGAACCACTTGCCGCCCGTGCGCCCCCAGGCGGTTTGCACTTCATCGCTGATAAATATCCCGCCGTGTTGGCGCACGATGTTGGCAAGGATGGCGAAGTATTCCTTGGGCGGCGTAATGAAGCCGCCGACGCCCTGAATTGGCTCCGCAATAATTCCGGCGACGCGGCCCGAGGTGGAGGTTCGGATAACGTCTTCGAGATCCCGCGCGCACCGCACTTCGCAGGAAGGATAGGTCAGGCCGAACGGGCAGCGATAGCAATAGGCGCTCGCCGTATGCACGATACCGGGCTGCGGAACGTTCCCTAATTTCCATTGAGCTTGCCCAGTCAGCCCCATCGTCATGGTTGAACGGCCATGGTACGAGTGCCGCAGAGCCACGATTTCGCTTGCGCCGGTATAACACCGCGCCGCTAAAATCGCCGTCTCGTTCGCTTCCGTTCCGCTATTGGTAAAGAAGGACTTCCGTAGCGCGCCATTGGGCGTGAGCGACGCCACTTTCTTCGCGAGCGCGACCTGTGGCTCATTAGCGAACACGGTGGATACGTGTTGGAGCTTGTCGACCTGCGCGTGGATCGCGCTGTTCACTTTTTCATTGCAATGCCCCACGCTGATCGTTACGATGCCGCCGAAAAAATCCAGATATTGGTTGCCGTCGGCGTCCCAGACATACTGATCCTTCGCGTGGGTGACAACCATTGGGTCTTTGAAATAATGGAAGACCGAGGGGAATAGGAATTCCTTCTGCGCAAGCAGAATCTCTTGTTTCGTCATAGTTAAAGGTGGCACAGTTGAAGGTGGCACAACACAGACGCGCAATTACAAAGTACGGCTAATTCAGCGCCGCGCCATGCGC
>JALYXS010000213.1 GCA_030946965.1 Acidobacteriota bacterium | reverse complement strand
ACCTCTGGTGTATCTTGTGTTCAACAAATAGAAGCCGCCATGCTGAACATGCTGAACCGTAAAAGAATCGCTATCACTGCCGCCGCGCTCGCGGTCGCCGCTCTTTATCTTAGCGTCGGATCGAAACACTCGCCCGCCGTTCAATTAGCCGTCCCACCAGGGCTTGAGAAGATCCAGCACTTCGTGTTCATCATGCAGGAGAACCGCAGTTTCGATCATTACTTCGGCACCTACCCGAATGTCGACGGGCTGCCTCCGGACATCTGCGAATCGGCTCCGAACCTTACGGAATGCGCGAAGACCTTTCACGATACCAATGACGTGAATCGCGGGGGGCCGCATGGCTGGAATAACGCCCATGCCGATATCGATAACGGCCTGATGGACGGTTTCCTGGGTCAATCCTTTCAGGGGAAGAGCAACGCTGGCGGAGAAGCCTGCAAGCCGCCGAACCCGCAGTGTACCCCCGGTAAGGATCCGCGTGATGTGATGGGCTGGCACGATTGGAACGAGCTTCCCAACTATTGGGACTACGCGAATCTCTATGTGCTGCAAGACCGCATGTTCGAATCGGTAGCTTCCTATAGCCTGCCCGCGCACCTTTATATGCTCGCCGCGCAGAGCGGCGGCTATGTCGCGAGCGCCGGTCAAGCAAAACCCACCACTTACAATTTCCCGGAGATCACGGAGCTTCTTCAGAGCGGCAAGATCGATTGGAAATACTATGTAACGTCCGGCACTTCGCCCGACACCGAAGACGGCGAAGTGGTCGGATCGCAATCCGCGCAGCAGCAGGCGCCGGATAAATACACGCTTTGGAATCCCCTGCCGGCATTTCCGGCCGTCAAAAACGACCCGGCCCAGTTCAGCCGCCTGGTGGATGTGACGCACCTTTACACAGACGCCAAGAACGGCACGCTGCCACAGGTAAGCTGGGTGATTCCGAGCGGCGCCGTCAGTGAACATCCCCCCGGCGGTCTCAAGGCCGGGCAGGCGTATGTGACCGGCGTAATCAACGCAATCATGCAAGGGCCCAACTGGAATACGACCGCGATTTTCGTGAGTTGGGACGATTGGGGCGGCTTCTACGACCACGTGAACCCGCCCCAGGTGGATCAGTACGGATTAGGCATTCGCGTGCCCGGCCTGGTGATCAGCCCGTATGCACGGCAGGGTTTCGTGGATCATAAGACCTACTCGTTCGAGTCCTGGCTGCGGATCGTCGAAGAACGCTTCGGCGTCACGCCGATGACCGCGCGCGACAGCACCGCGGCCGACATGATCGATTCGTTCGATTTCACGCAAACGCCGCGTCCGGCAGTGGTGCTGAAGGTGGAAGGCGATAAATATCCGCCCATCCTTCAGACCCTGGCGCATCCCGCGAACGCGCTCTCGAGTCTGTCGTCGGCGAACAACAGTTACTCACTCGCGCCGGGAGCCATTGCGTCCGCATACGGTACAAACCTGGCGAGCGGAACGCAGGGCGCGCCCTCGGCGCCGCTTCCCACTACGCTGCTGAACGTCATGGTGACGGTGAAAGACAGCGCCGGCGCCGAGCGCGTCGCGCCTCTCTTCTTCGTTTCGCCAACACAGGTCAATTATCAAGTGCCGGATGGAACGCCGGGTGGCACGGCCGCCGTCACGATCTCAAGCAACGGAATTGTAACCGGATCGGGAATCGCCACGATCTCTGCTATCGCTCCCGGTCTCTACACAGCCAACCAGAATGGCGCGGGCGTAGCCGCGGCGTTAATGCAACGCGTGCACGCCGATGGAAGCCAGAGTTTCCAAAACGTCGCGCAATGCGATTCGAACGGCCGCAATTGCACGCCGGCTTCGATTGATGTTGGCCCGGATTCAGATCGACTCTTTTTGCAGCTCTATGGCACGGGCATCCGCGGCCGCACGTCTCTGAGCAACGTGAGCGTATCGATCGGCAATGTAGCCGGCACGGTGCTCTTCGCCGGACCCCAGGGCCAATATGCCGGACTCGATCAGGTAAACGTGCAGCTTCCAAGTGGAGTGCTGAAAGGGCGGGGACGCTTAACGGTTGCGTTGACCGTGGATGGCCAGGCGGCGAATGCGGTGTGGGTCAGCTTCCTCTAATACTTGCGATCAGGGCGCGGCGTCATGATGCTTACGGCTGAATTTGCGGTCGAGATCCGGCCAGAATTCCTTCAGGATGTTTGAGATCATGTCGACCGCAAGCTGGTTCCCCAGTTTCGATATAGCCGAGCCCGCATCGCGATTCTCCGGGTAGTAAGCCATTGAAATCGCGACGGCGGTCGAGTTCCCCGCGAGCTCCGAATAGTTGACCTGCGTTTTACCCGAGTCGTTGTGGGTAAAGAAGATCTGACCCGCCGAGTATCCCAGCCGCGACAATGTGCTTCCCTTGCCCCTTCGAAAATAACGGGGATCCTGATGCAAGAGCGTCGGAAAGACGCCCTCGGTCATGTAGTCGCCGACCACAAAATCGGTATACGCGGTACCGAGGTAGTGGGCATAACCTTTCACTCCCTGTCCAAACGATGGATTGGAATTAGTCAATTGAGCTTGGCCGGCGAACGCGGCGGCGAGCGCAACGGTTCCGCGGTCGAAAGAATCGAGCGTAGCAATCTTGAATTTCTCTTTCGGCGTCAGAGGTTTGTACTCGATCAAAACCGGAGAGGACCGAAAATTCGGGATAATCCCGAAAATGCGTTTGTTCGGAGAATCCTTCGGGCTGTCAGCAGCCGTGTTTGCCGGCTGGCACGATGAAACGCGCGATAGAGGTCCTAGGGCCAGAACGAAAACGATTGCCGGGAGAATTTGGAGTGTTTTGATACGGCTCATGGGGGTTGGGAATTTCGACCGTGGCTACCAAGACTAGGATGAGAATTCCGGCCCAACAGTTTCAAATATCCTTGGCAGCGCGTTTTTATACGTTGCAGCGGATACCAATATTTCCGTACCATCGTTTTCGTATGCCTCTTTTCGCATGACCGATTGGATCGATATCTCCGTTCCCCTCCGGCCTGGAATGGTCCATTGGCCAGGCGATCCGGAATTTCAGATCCAGCGGAGGCTCGATATGGACAAAGGCGACCCATGCACCGTGTCTCGAGTCTCAATGGGGGTGCACACCGGAACACACATGGACGCTCCGCTGCATTTTCTCCGTACGGGCGCTTCGATCGACAGTATGCCGCTGACCGCAACAGTCGGCGCCGCGCGAGTGATACCCATTACCGACACCGAATCCGTGAAGCCGTCCGAATTGGAGCGGCATCTGATTCAAGCGGGTGAGCGCATCCTTTTGAAGACCGCGAATTCGGACCACGCCTGGAACACGGACGACTTTCTTGAGAACTTCGTCTACATTTCGCAAGAAGGCGCGCGGTATCTGGCGGAATGTAACGTGGCGGCGGTCGGAGTGGATTATCTTTCCGTGGGCGCTTTTACGAAAGACGGGCCGGAGACACACGAAGCGCTTTTGAGCGCGGGCATTTGGGTGATAGAAGGTTTGAACTTGTCTGGAATCGAGCCCGGAGACTACGACTTGGTGTGCCTGCCGTTATTGTTGATGGGAGCCGAAGGCTCGCCAGCTCGCGCGATTTTGAACAGGAGACCCGAATGAAAGCAGCGGCAGTTTTTCCCGGCAAGAAATCGGTCGGCGTGGTGGATTTCGATCCTCCCCAACTCTGCACTCCTCGCGATTTGAAATTGCGGATGCTGCAAGTAGGCGTGTGCGGCACGGACCGCGAGATCTGCTCATTCGTTTACGGCACGCCGCCGCCCGGATTCGAATATCTGGTTCTAGGACATGAATCGATAGGAGAGGTGATTGAGACCGGCCCGGAAGTTACCGGCTTTCAAGCTGGGGATTTGGTAATTCCGATGGTTCGGCGGCCCTGCAACCATCCGGATTGTTTTGCGTGCCGCGCCGGCCGTCAGGATTTCTGCTACACCGGCGATTACACCGAGCGCGGAATCAAGGAGCGCCACGGCTTCATGACTGAGTTAGTTGTCGATGAAGAGCAGTACATGAACAAGGTTCCCCGGGAGTTGCGTGAGGTTGCCGTTTTAATCGAGCCGCTCACGATCGCGGAAAAGGCGATGCTGCAGATCGATGTTGTCCAGCAAAGACTTCCTTGGGGTTGCCCAAGTTCGCCTGGTAAGGCACCGCAGTACTGCCATAAAGCAGTCGTGTTGGGCGCGGGTCCCGTCGGTCTATTGGGCGCGATGGCGCTCGTTAACGCGGGCTTTGAAACATGGGTCTATTCGCGCGAAACGGAGCCGAGCAAGCCTATCGATATAGTAAAGGCTATCGGCGGCAAATTTATTTCTTCCAAGGCTTTGAACGTGGACCAGATGGCGGCGGAAGTTGGTAACATCGACGTCGTCTACGAAGCCACGGGCGCGTCTCAGCTTGCGTTCGATGTGCTCCGGGTGATCGGCACTAATGGGCTATTCGTGTTGACGGGAGTGCCGGGGCGGCATGGCCCGGTCGAGGTGGATACCGACCTGATCATGCGCAACCTCGTGCTGAAGAACCAGAATGTTCTGGGCACGGTGAATGCCGGCAAGGACGCGTTTCAAAATGCGATTCGCGATCTCGGAGAGTTCTACGCGCGCTGGCCGGATGCAGTGACATCTTTAATTACGGGCCGTTACCCCATCGAGGAGTTCGAGCACCCGATTCACAGCCCGGAAGGAATCAAGAACATTATCGAGATCGCGAAGCCTTCATGAGCGCGGAGCGGGAGCGGCTTCTACAGGACGCGACGCGTGAAAAAAACTGGAAGCGGTGGGGTCCTTATCTATCCGAGCGGCAGTGGGGCACCGTCCGCGAGGACTATTCCGCCGATGGAACCTGTTGGGACTATCTGCCTCACGATCACGCTCGCAGCCGTGCATATCGATGGGGTGAAGACGGGCTGCTCGGCATCTGCGACCGCGAAGGGCGGCTCTGTTTCGCGGTCGCGATGTGGAACGGTCAAGACCCCATTCTTAAAGAGCGCCTGTTCGGGCTGACCGGCCCAGAAGGCAACCATGGCGAAGATGTCAAGGAGTGCTACTTCTATCTCGATTCCACGCCAACCCATTCGTATTTGAAGGCTCAATATAAGTATCCGCAGCGGGCCTTTCCTTACCAGCGGCTGATTGAAGAAAACGGCAAGCGCGGAAAGGACCAGCGCGAGTTCGAGCTTCTCGATACTGGCGTGTTCGATGAGGACCGCTACTTCGATATCACCGTGGAGTACGCGAAAAGCGGCCCGGACGATCTGTCGATCCGCGTAGGTATCGAGAATCGAGGACCGGAAGATTGGCTGCTGCACTTTCTTCCGACTTTGTGGTTCCGGAACACCTGGAGTTGGGGGCGAACGGGAGAAGGATACTGGCCGAAGCCGGAAATCGCGCGGGAAAATGCGAAGAGCCTGGTGGCGGAACACGCCTCCCTGGGCAAGTTTCATTTCGCGGCGGATAGGGAATCGGAATTTCTGTTCACCGGGAACGAGACCAACACGCGGCGGCTATTCGGAGAGGACAACGGCTACCGTTACGTGAAGGATGCGTTCGATAACTACGTAGTGCATGGCAAGAAAGACGCCGTGAATCCGCGGGAATCCGGCACCAAGGCCGCGGCCTATTACAAACTGGAGATCCCGGCGGGCGAGGGCGAGCAACTGCGTTTCCGGCTATCCGCGGACGGTGGAGACCGTAGCGGCGCCGCCGATTTCGGCCCGGAATTCGATTCTATTTTCGACACGCGCATCCGCGAGGCTGACGAATTCTATTCCACGTTCGAGCCGCGCAACACGGGAGCCGCGGAGCGGCAAATCGTGCGGCAGGCGTACGCGAGCCTGCTCTGGACCAAGCAGTTTTATTACTACGCCGTGCAGGACTGGCTTGAAGGAGATCCATCGCAGCCCAAGCCCCCGGAGAGCCGTTGGGATGGCCGCAATTCCGGCTGGCTTCACCTATTTAATCGCGATGTGATTTCGATGCCCGATAACTGGGAATATCCGTGGTACGCGGCGTGGGACCTAGCGTTTCACATGATTCCCTTCGCGCAGATCGACCCGGAGTTCGCCAAGGAACAACTGGTTCTCTTGTTGCGCGAATGGTATACGAATCCAAACGGTCAAATGCCCGCGTACGAGTTCGCGTTTTCGGACGTAAACCCGCCCGTGCATGCCTGGGCCTGCTGGCGCGTATACAAAATCAGCGCGCCGCACGGGAAGCGCGACCGCATCTTTCTCGAGCGCGTGTTTCAGAAACTGCTGATTAACTTTACGTGGTGGGTGAATCGAAAAGACATCGCGGGCAAGCAGGTGTTCTCGGGCGGGTTCCTGGGCCTCGATAACATCGGCATCTTCGACCGTTCCAAACCGCTTCCGCAAGGGCAGGTGCTGGAGCAGGCGGACGGCACCGCATGGATGGCTTTCTACTGCTCGACCATGCTCTCAATGGCATTGGAGCTGGCGGGGGAAGATCCGGCATACGAAGATGTCGCGTCGAAATTCTTCGAACATTTCGTGGCCATAGCCGATGCAATGAACGGCCTCGGCGGCTTCGGTCTTTGGGATGAAGAGGACGGCTTCTATTACGATCAGCTCCTGGTAGAGGGCCGCACTTTTCCGTTGAAGATCCGCTCTTTGGTGGGCGTTACGCCGCTGTTCGCCGTGGATGTGCTCGAAGACGCGGTGATCGACCGGCTCCCGGGATTTCGGAAGCGCATGCAGTGGTTTCTCACAAACCGGAAGGATCTGATGCGCCAGATCTCTCTGATGCAATCGACGGGTTCGGGCGATCATGGCCACGCGCTGCTGGCAATTCCATCGCAGGAACGTTTGACGCGGGTGTTGCGGCGCGTGCTCGATGAGGGCGAGTTCCTGTCGCAATTCGGAATCCGGTCCGTTTCGAAAATTCATCAGGAGTACCCGTACGTTTTACACGTGGACGGCCAGGAGAGGCGCGTCGATTACGAACCGGGTGAATCCCGCAGCGGCATATTCGGCGGAAATTCCAACTGGCGCGGGCCAATCTGGTTTCCGATGAACTATCTGCTAATCGAGGCGCTCGAACGATATCACCATTTTTACGGCGACGATTTTCGCGTGGAGTGCCCCACCGGTTCGGGGGAGATGAAGAATTTGCGGGAAGTTGCGGGGGAGTTGAATGCGCGGCTTACGAGCATTTTCCTTCCCGACCAGACCGGATGGTGTCCATGGCAGGCGGAACTGCGTTGGTTCGCGGATAATCCGCATTGGAA
>JALYXS010000210.1 GCA_030946965.1 Acidobacteriota bacterium | reverse complement strand
TGTCCCCATGAGTGGGGACACGGCACGCAGGAGTGCGCGCGCCACAATCACCAGGGAAACAACGGTTCGCGCGTTCGCCAAAATCAATCTCAGCCTCCGCATTCTTCATAAACGGCCCGATCAATTTCACGAACTCCGCAGTGTTTTCCAAACCATTTCGCTTTCCGACGAGCTTCAAATCCGTTTCACTCCCCTGGCTGAGACTTCCACCACTATAGACGGCAATATCCAAATTGCCGATAACCTCGTCGAACGCGCGGCGCGGCTCTGCCTGGATGAGATCAAGCTTACGGGCGCAGTCGAATTCGTTCTCCGCAAGCGCATCCCAATGGGCGCGGGACTTGGCGGCGGCTCTTCGGACGCAGCCGCCGTCCTTCTCGCGTTACCGGTGCTCGCCGGGCGCATCGTTCCGCTCGAGCGGCTTCTCGCGCTCGCGTCACAGTTGGGCAGCGACGTCGCTTTCTTCCTTCTGGGTGGAACTGCTATCGGTCTCGGGCGCGGCGAGGAGATCTATCCACTGCCCGATCGCAAACCCGCGCGCGGCGTCCTTATCGCGCCCGATATCCACGTTGCCACGGCCGACGCATACCGCGCGTTGAGTGCGCGGTTGACAACACATTTGCAACAAAATAAACTGGTTAGTTTCCAGTCGGAGACGTGGCAGGGGAATCGGGGCCGTAGCGAAAACGATTTTGAAGAGGTCGTTTTCGAACGGCATCCGAATTTGAAACTCCTGAAATCGCGGCTGCGCGAATTGGGAGCTAAACCGGCCATGATGACCGGTAGCGGGTCCGCGCTGTTCGGAATTTTTGAATCGCGGGACCAGATTTCCCGCGCGTTAGAGTCCTTCAAAGAGGAATCCATCTACCCAATCTCGCTGGTGAGCCGCGCAAGCTACCGATCAGTGTGGCTGCGGCGGCTGAGACCACATATTCAAGGTGATCCATGGCCGCCCCGAAGCCGATACGCGCAATGAACCCCGACCGCATCAAGGTTTTCAGTGGAAGCGCGAACCCCGCCCTTGCCGAAGAGATGTGCCAGCACCTGGGCATCGAGCTCGGGATGGCGAAGATCGGGCATTTCTCGGACGGCGAGAACAACATTCAGATTAGAGAAAATGTTCGGGGCGCCGACGTTTTCGTGGTGCAGCCCACATGCACGCCGGTGGACCATCACCTGATGGAGTTGCTCTGCATGATCGACGCTCTTAAGCGGTCTTCGGCGGAGCGTATCACGACGGTGTTACCCTATTATGGTTACGGTCGTCAAGATCGTAAGGATAAGCCGCGCGTGCCGATTTCGGCGAAATTGGTCGCGGGCTTGTTGGAAACTGCCGGATCGAACCGCATCATGGCGGTCGATTTACACGCATCGCAGATCCAGGGATTTTTCGACATTCCGGTCGACCACCTATTCTTCCGGCCGGTGGTGATCGACAATTTCAAGCCGCTCGATACGCCTGGTCTCACCATCGTTTCGCCCGATGCCGGAGGGGTGGAACGCGCGCGGTCGGTGGCAAAGAGATTGAATGCCCCGCTGGCGTTCATAGACAAACGGCGGGAAGAGGCCAATGTGGCCGAAGTGATGAACGTAATTGGGGATGTGAAGGGCAAGAATTGTTTGATTGTGGACGATCTGATCGATACCGCGGGAACGCTGGTGAAAGGCACCGAGGCTTTGCTGGTGCGGGGAGCGGCGAGTGTTTCGGCGTGCGCCACGCATGCGGTGCTGTCGGGTCCGGCGGTCGAAAGGATTGAGGAATCGGAAATCAAACAGGTGATTTTTTCGAATTCGATCCCGCTTTCCGATCGAGCGAAGAGTTGCAAGAAGATTCAGGTTTTGTCGATCGCGCCGCTGCTGGCGCGCGCGGTGCAATCGATTCACGAAGAGACATCGGTCAGCATTTTGTTTATTTGATTTGGAGAGGCAATGAGAACAGATACAGTAGTCGCCGCCGAAATTCGCGGGTCGCGGGGCAAGAACGAAGCCCGGCGCACGCGCATGCGCGGCATGGTTCCGGGCGTGGTGTA
>JALYXS010000200.1 GCA_030946965.1 Acidobacteriota bacterium | reverse complement strand
CAGACCGTCCGCCAGGTGCTGCTCGTCTTCCACAATCAGGACCCGGCTCATCGCGAGTGGTGAGGCCTAGGGCGCGGCCGGAAGCTGAAGCGTGAAGGTGCTGCCATGGCCCGCGCCGGCGCTCTCCGCGAATACGCGTCCACCATGATTTTTCGCCACCGAGCGCACGATGAACAGCCCCAAGCCGGTGCCCTTCACGCGCATGGCCACCGCGTCGGGAATGCGGTAAAACCGTTTGAAGATACGCTTCAGTTCCGCGTGGGGGATGCCAACGCCTTGATCGGTGACGCGAACCGCGACCTGTTTCGGTTCCAGAGCCGCGACTTCGACGCAAACGCGGACCCGCGGTCCCGAATACTTGATCGCGTTATCGAGCAGGTTCGAGACCGCGGCCTTCAAATCTTCAGGATCGCCCAGAACAGTGGCGCGCCGGCCCGGCGGAACCGACCGCGAACACTCGAGCGCGCCCAGCGGCAGATGATGGCGCGTTCGCGCGAGCGCCGCGCACTCTTCGACCATCTCGGGAACATCTATCGCCGCCCGCTGCCGGCTTCGATTCGAGGGGCTGGTGCGTCCGGTGCGCAGCACCTGCTCGACGGTGTGCAATAGCCGGTCGCTATCCGCCAGCATGATTCCATAGAATTCCTGCCGCTTGGCTTCATCGGTCTCGCGCGTTTGCAGCGTTTCGAGATAAAGGCGGATCGAAGCGATCGGTGTTTTTAATTCGTGCGTGACGGCGTTGATGAACGAATCGTGCTGCTCATTGCGGCGGATCTCCCTCACCAGAAAGATGGTGTTTAGCACCACTCCGGAAATAATGAGCACGAAAAAGATGACGCCCAAAATCAGGAGTAGAACTTTGCCCCAGTTCAGCAAAATCCAGCCAATATTGAGCACGATCGCCAGCGCCACCAGACAGACGCCGAGCGTTATGAAGAAGGCGATCGATTTACGGCGTCCGGGAACCACCATCGAATTCAGTGTATGTCAGGAAGCTGTCGGAGACTCCCTGACGGTCGCGGCCCGTAACATCCGTGTCGGTACGCAATAACTTACGGCGCCGGGGCCGATTGACCTCCACGGCTCCGGCGTCTAAACTACAGGTATTTCCACACAACACCAAGAAAAAAATCATCCAAGCCCGAATCTATAAGGCGAGAGCCAGTACGTAGGGGAGTGCCTCGATCCGCCTGTGGTGACGCAAGGAAAGACCCTCGATGAAGTGACGGCAAATCTCGAAGAAGCGATCTCGCTTCACCTCGAAGATGAGGATCTCGCAGGAGGTTTTAAAAGTCTTTGCGCTGCTCGGATTCAAACCGCTGAAGCAGCGCGGTAGCCATGTGAAAGTGCTGCGCGTTCTGCCGGACGGCACACGCCAAACAGCTCAAGTCCCATTTCTATAGCGAATGAATGCGCCGAGAAAAAGCTCACCCAACCTGTGAGTACTGCGGGCTGGGCGCTAGGATCGCAGCCTCGAAGACGACCTGGTGATCGCCGCCTTGAAGATGGCCTTCCAGCGCCGGATGCCGGGCAAAGGACTGACTCATCATTCCGATTCGGGACGTGCAGTACGCGCGTCCAACGATTACACGGGTTTGCTCAACGGGCACTTCGTCCGGATCAGCATGAGCCGGAGCGATACCAGGATGTTTAAATTGAGTTGCGCAAATCGGCGCTAATCAAGCATAGATGACGAACGCTCCAACATTCAGATGAGTAGTAGTATTTGCGGCTTGCGGAACACGTATCTAAACATATATTAGACCAACCAAGCGCCGGAACTGACTCATGGTCGTCAACTCGCCCGCTACGGGTCCGTGACAACAATGTACGCATACTTGTGGCCACGAATAGAATGTGCCACGTTTCAAAATAACTTGCGTCGCCCTCGCCGGAAGCTCGGACGCTGTCTGAGACTCTTGAAGGTCACGACTCGGTAACATCCGTGTCGCTACACCACAACTTACGGAGCCGTGACCTTAATCTAAGGGAGCGGTTGCTGCTGGGTCGATCCCGCCGCGCTTTATAATTGTTGGACCGCGATGCGCTATATCCCGCTGCCCTGTATCGCGGTGCTCCTGACCGCAAACGTCTTCGCTTCCACCGCCGACTTCCGCCAAGCGGTTGTCGCGCTCTCGGGTACTCCCACGGGACCTCAACGCAAGGCCGCGCAGATGCTGGTCGAGGAGATTGAGAAGCGCACTCAATTGCGCTTGAAAGTCGTAGCTGAACCGCCGGCGAACGGGGCGGCAATTGTGCTCGGCCGCGGCGGCAACGGCAAGCCGGAAGGATTCACACTCATTTCAAGCGCGAGCGGCGCCAAGCCCCTCGCGACCGTTACCGGCACGGACGATCGCGGCGTCCTGTTCGGAACGGGCTATCTTTTGCGGCAATTCCACATGTCGCGGCAGCGGCTCGACCTCGACAATGGAATCGCTTACAGCGCCTCTCCCAAATATGCCGTTCGCGGCCACCAACTCGGCTACCGGCCGAAGACGAATGCCTACGACGGATGGTCCGTCCCGATGTGGGAACAGTACATCCGCGAGCTCGCCATCTTCGGTGTCAATACCATTGAGTTGATTCCGCCCCGCTCCGACGACGATGCGGATAGCCCACACTTCCCGCTGCCGCCCATCGAGATGATGGCGGAAATGTCGCGGATCGCGAGCGAGTACGGGCTCGACGTCTCGATCTGGTATCCCGCGATGGATCGGGATTACTCGAACCCGAAGACGATTGAGTTCGCGCTGCGCGAATGGGGCGAGGTCTTCAGCAAGCTGCCGCGCATCGATGCCGTATTCGTGCCCGGCGGCGATCCCGGCCACACCCAGCCCAAGTATTTGCTGGAATTGCTCGAAAAACAGACAGCGAACCTGCACCGGTCTCATCCCAAAGCCGGCATGTGGGTCTCTCCGCAGAGTTTCAGCAAGGAGTGGATGGACGAGTTTTACAGCCTGCTCGCGAAGGAGCCCGCATGGCTCTCGGGCGTGGTTTTCGGGCCGCAGATCCGCGGCAGCATCGAAGATTTGCGGGAGCGGACGCCGAAACATTACCCGGTCCGGTTCTACCCCGACATCACGCACAGTATTCATGCGGAATTCCCGGTTCCCGATTGGGATTTCGCGTTCGCAACCACCGAGGGACGGGAAACGATCAACCCCCGGCCACTCGCCGAAGCGGAAATCTTCCGCCGCTACCAGCATTTCGCCGATGGAATGGTGAGTTATTCCGAAGGCTGCAACGACGACGTGAACAAGTTCGTGTGGAGCGGGCTGTTGTGGGACCCGCAAACGCCTGTCAAGGAAATTCTGAAGGATTACAGCCGCTTCTTCATCGGCGAGGATCTCGGGGACGCCTTCTCCGCGGGCCTGCTCGCGCTCGAACGGAACTGGCGTGGACCGCTTGCCACCAATGCGGGCGTCGACGTGACGCTGGCGCAGTTCCGGCAAATGGAAAGACAGGCGGCCCCGCGGCAGAAGCTGAGCTGGCGCTTCCAGGAAGCTCTCTACCGCGCCTTCTACGATGCGTTTCTGCGTAGCCGGCTGCTTTCGGAATCCGTCCAGGAAGAGCATGCGATGGCGGCCCTGGCAACCGCAAAGCGTAGCGGTTCGGCGAGCGCGATGGATCGCGCGACCGCGATCCTGGATGCGGACACGTTAACGCCTCTCGCGCGGGAATACCGCGCCCGCGTTTTCGAATTGGCTGAAGCGCTCTTCCAAAGCATTCACATGCAGTTGAGCGTGGACCGCTATCAGGCGATCGGACTTAGCCGCGGCGCGAACCTGGATGCCATCGATTTCGCCCTGAATAACCGCGTGTGGCTGGAGAACCGGTTCCGCGCCATTCGCGCGATCGATTCCGAAGCCGGTCGTTTGAAAAAAATCGAAGAAATTCTAAACTGGACCAATCCCGGTCCGGGCGGATACTACGACGATTTGGGCAGCGTGACGCAAGAGCCGCATGTGGTGCGGGGCGAGACGTATGCGAAAGATCCCGATTTTCTGAAATCGCCCATGACGTCATTCGGCGAGGCGCCGCAATCGGGATGGCGCGTGTCTTGGTATACGGATGCGGAGACGCTTGGCGAGGAGCCGTTGCGCATGCGGTACAACGAGCTGGATCGTCTGGCGCGGTACAAAGTTCGAGTGTTGTACGGCGGCGACATGCGCCAGGTTCCCATACGCCTGACCGCGAATGGCGTGGAAGTGCATCCGTTCCGGAGTAAGCCGGCGTCACCGGAGCCGCTCGAATTCGATCTTCCCCCAGACGCCGCGCGCAACGGATCGTTGACGCTCGAATGGAGCCGCCCGCCTGGGCTGGGCGGTAATGGGCGGGGCACGCAGGTTTCGGAAGTCTGGCTAATCAAGGTCGCGCGGTGAGCTGGCCTGAGCACTATCGCTGGTACGTGGTGGCCATGCTGTGGGGAATCTCTTTCTTCAATTATGCCGACCGTCAAGCCATCTTCTCCGTCTTTCCGCTGCTCGAACGCGAACTGGGGCTCAGCTCCGTGCAATTGGGCCTGCTCGGCAGCGCGTTCGCGTGGGTCTACGGCTTGGGCGGCTTCTTCGGCGGAATGCTTGTGGACCGCGTCAGCCGGAAGAAAGCCATACTCGGCGGCCTGTATGTTTGGAGCCTGATCTGCATGTTTACGGCACTTTCCCGGGGCTTCCGCGCGCTCTTCATTCTGCGGGGGGCCGAAGGACTAGGCGAGACGATCTATTACCCGGCATCCATGTCGATGCTGAGCGATTATCACGGCCGCGCGACGCGCTCGCGGGCCCTCGGCATCCATCAGACCAGCGTGTATGCGGGAACCATCGCGGGCGGATTTTTCGCGGGGCTGATCGGTCAATACTACGGCTGGCGTTGGTCGTTCATCGTCTTCGGCGGATTGGGAATTCTGCTGGGGTTCGCGCTCGCGCGCTTTCTGAAGGAGCCACCCCGGGAGGTAACTCTGGATACGAAGCTCTCGATCCCGCAGTTTCTGCGTCTGCTGCGGCGGACTCCGGCCATGATTTGCCTGATGGGTGCGTTCATGTGTTCGAACTTTGTCGCCGTGGTGCTTCTGAGCTGGATGCCGAAATTTCTCTATGACCGCTACCACATGGGTCTCGCCATGGCCGGACTCACCGCGACAATTTTCGTGCAGCTTGCCAGCGTACTCGGATCGATCGCCGGGGGATGGCTCGCCGACTACTGGCGGAAGCGCACGCCGCGAGGCCGCGTTCTGGTGCAAGCGGCGGGCGTGTTTTGCGGAGCGCCCTTCGTCGCGCTCTGCGGGATTACGCATTCGGTAACATGGCTGATCGTGGCGCTGACGGCCTGGGGTTTTTGCAAAGGGGTGTACGACGCCAACATCTTCGCCTCGCTGTTCGACGTCGTCCGGCCCGAAGTTCGCGGAACCGCCGCCGGATTTCTGAACTCGGTGGGATGGTTGGGCGGCGGAGGAGCGGCGCCGGTCGTGATTGGGATTATCGCTCAGGGTCGCGGGCTAGGCGCGGGGATCGCGGCGGCTTCGTTCGTGTATCTGCTCGCCTGCGGGCTTTTACTGTTGGCGGCGTTCGCGTTTATTGGCAGGGCGAAGCGTCCACCTTTACGGGAGGCTTGACAAACTCGTATCGCTCGATCGTAACGGCGACCGCAAATTCAGGCACTCCCTCCGGTTCGGACCGCGTTACGCGCGATACCGTACCCCGGCACCGGATGCGCACTGGAGCGTCCGGCCGGTCCGGGTTCGCTTCGACCAGTGTTGTCAGATATTCGACCGCGCCGCCTATAAACATCTCTCGGGAAGTCGAGAACAGCAATCCTCCCGAACCGATGTTGTAGGTTTGCACGGGACGGCTCACCCG
>JALYXS010000181.1 GCA_030946965.1 Acidobacteriota bacterium | reverse complement strand
CGGCTATACCTTGCAGCAACAAGACACCGCGACCTCGCGCGGAGCGACGGAAACTATCGCCGTAAACACCGTGGCGTCTTATTCCGGCACGATGAGTCTCAGCTCCAGTACGAACTGGAGTGCTGTATTCGCTACGTTCGCTTCCGCAACCGTCGCCAATTCCCTCCCGGTAGTGGCTACTAACGCGCTCCCGAACGGAACGCAGAATACGTTTTACAACGCAACTTTGGCCGCCACCGGCGGCGCCAGCCCCTACACCTGGTCGGTCATTTCGGGCAGTCTTCCTTCCGGTTTGATGCTGGCGTCCGGCACGGGTTCAATCTCGGGCACGCCGGGCGCGATAGGTACGAGCAACTTCACGGTGCAGGTGACCGATGCCAATTCGCAGACTGCGGCAAAGGCTCTCGGCCTGACCATCAATCCGGGCGCGACGAGTGGAATTTCCCTGGTGCAGTCGAATGCCGGGCAGGGTTCCGGCGTAGGCTCGCTCACGGTAGCATTCCCCGCCGGCAATACAGCGGGGAACCTGATCGTCGCATTTATCCGCATGTCGAGCGCGGCACAGTCGGTGGCAGTGATCGACAGCGCCGGGAACAGCTACACGGATGCCGTCTCGCAGGTACAGGACGCCGACGGGCACCAAGTGCATATCTTCTACGCGCGGAATATCGCGGGCGGGGCCAATAGCGTGACGGCCACGTTCTCCGCAACCAATAATCATCCGTGGCTGGCTATATACGAGTACAGCGGATTGAACGCGATTAATCCGCTAGATCAAACGGCGCGCGCGCAGGGCAGCGGCGCCACTCCGGGCAGCGGCTTCGCGGCGGCGACGGGAAGCCCTAATGAGCTGCTATTCGCCGGGGCCGGTTTTCCCAGCAGCTTTACCGGGAACATTGCGGCGGGCAGCGGATACATCTTGCGGCAAGTGGATTCGGGTACTTCTCCCGCGGCCAGCGAAGCGGCCGTCGTAAACGCGGCGGGAACTTACGCGGGCACATTCGGTCTAAATGTGAGCACAAATTGGAGCGCGGTCCTTGCTACGTTCAAACCGTGAGTGCGTGAGCCGCGCCTGTCACCTTATCCTCTCGATCGCTTGTCTCGCGCCCCGGCAACTAGAGGCGGCCGCCCCCGTGGCGTGGACTGCCTCAAGCATGTCTCGCATTTGGCAGACCAGCCAACCGGGGGAATCGGCTCAAATCGATCTATGGGCCGCCAAAGATGAAACCTATTCCTTTCAGATTGGCGTGCAAGCCCCGGCCGGTGGTCTGACGGGAGTTAACGTTACGACATCGGGTCTCACCGGTCCAGACTCTCAGGTCATCGCGGGCGCCGATATCGCGCTATTTCGCGAGCAGTACATGTATGTGCCGGCTTCGCCTCCTTACTACTGGAAAGGCAAGCCGGACGGCACCAATCCACCGGGTCCACCCGGTTGGTATCCCGATGGTCTCATTCCCTTCGTGGATCCGGAAACCGGACAGCCTGCTCAGCCCGGAGTTCTGAACGCGGTCCCCTTTAACGCCGGGGAAGGCACTAACCAGACTATATGGGTCGATGTCCACGTGCCGGTGAATTCGCCGGCCGGGCCATACCGGGGAGTATTCACGGTTAGCAGCGATCAGGGTAACTCTTCAATCCAGGTAACTCTCCACGTTTGGAATTTCACCCTTCCGAAGGTACCCTCCTTCAAGACTGCTTATCAGGCGGACCTATCGCATCAGGACACTTACATGACTCATGAGTTGCTGCGCAACCGCGTTTCGCCGGAGTGGGTAGATCTAGCAGGCGAACGCGCCCTCATCGATCAGTGGGGTCTTGGTTCGACGAATGCCTGGTTTTCCAGTGGATTGGGTATCGACAATTGTAATGCGGCCGCAATGCCACCCGCTCCCGGTATTGCGCAGTTTCTAGCTGTCCAGGGGAAACACCAACCGGATGTTCTCTTATACAACTTTTCTGCCGATGAAATTAGCCAATGCCCGAAACAGTTTCCGGCGCTCCGGCAATGGGCCAGGAACATGCATGCCGCGGGTATTCAGAACCTGGTGACCGTCATGCCCACCCCGGCCCTGGAGGACGACGGGACGGGAACGGGGCGTTCCGCCGTGGATATATGGGTCGAGTTGCCGGTCCAATACGATCGGGCGGCCCCGGAGATCGCGAAAGTTCTGGCGAAGGGGGATTCTGTTTGGTCCTACAACGTGTTGGTGCAGGACGGTTATTCGCCCAAACAGGAAATTAGTTTTACGCCGCTCGATTACCGGCTCAATATGGGGTTCATCAGCCAAAGTCTTGGGATAAGCGGGTTCCAGCAGTGGAGAGTAGACCGGTGGACATTCGATCCCTGGAACTCGCTCTCCCAATTCCAGGGTGTTTATAGCGACGGCTTACTGGTGTATCCCGGGGCTACGGTAGGACTCACCGGCTATGCACCCTCCATGCGGCTCAAGTGGACCCGCGATGGAGTCAACGATTTCGAGTATGTGCAGATCTTGAAGAGTCTTGGCCAGGGCGATTGGGCGTTGCAGCAGGCGCAGAGTGTTGGACCGGATTGGCGGAACTGGACGAGAGACTATACGCAGGTAGAGGCTATCCGCCTGGCCCTGGGCAATAAAATCGACCAACTTTCAAGCGGACAAGTACCGGCTGGCAACGGCGTCACCGCATCTCCGATCGCTCTGGTGCAATCGAATTCAGTTGAAGGCTCCGGTGTCGACTCCATCTCGGCGGCCTTTCCGGCCACCAACAAGGGCGGTAATCTTATTGTCGCGTTCGTCCGCATGTCGACAGTCACTCAGTCGGCTGTCATTACCGATAGCGCGGGCAATCGCTATTCAACCGCAATCGGCCAGACGCAGGATGCCGATGGGCACCAACTCTACATTTTCTACGCCAGGAATATTAGCGGTGGCGCCAATGTTGTCAAGGCGGCATTCTCATCCAACAACAATCACCCTTGGCTAGCCATATATGAGTACAGTGGCTTGAACACGGTCAACCCACTGGATCGGACTTCCGCCGCGCAGGGCAGCGGCTTTATCGCCAGCACCGGGCTTGCGGCGGCCACGGCGGTCCCAAATGAATTGATATTTTCCGCGGCGGGTTTTCCCAGCAACTTCGAGGGAACGGTCCTGGGAGGTTCGGGCGCCACAATTCTCCGGCAGGATACCGGAACCGCGCGAGCCGCGAACAAGGGAGCAATCGTGTCCTCGACAGGCTCATACGTTGGCAGGTTCTCGATCAACCAAAGCACGGATTGGACCGCGGTTCTGGCCACCTTCAGGTAATGGCAAGAATCCGCTTCCTTGCGGTCGCGGTTCCGTAACTCGCTCATGTTACCGAACCGCGCGCGTCCGCAAGGGGTCGGAATAGGCTCCTGCCACAGGCTCCTATTCGATGAAGATATCCGGCTGGTTACTGGCCGCGCCGCCAAACTCAATCCGCACCGGGTAACTTCCCGAGGGCAGATCCGGTATCAGCACGTTTACCTGCACCAAGCCTACAAAACCCGGCGCAAGACCGGCGAAAGACACGGGCGTCTCTTGATTCCCAATCAAGACCTTGACCGGCTGCAACGTTCGGGACAACGGAAAACCCGGCGCGACGCTGCCGGTCGGTACCGCCTGGTCGACTTGGCCGGCGCCCGTTCCGTAGATCATCGCATAAGTGCCGGCTTTAGCTGGCATCGAAGGGCCGTTGACTGAATAATCCTCGTTTTGGATCACCGCCAAGTTAGGTTCGCTCGCGAAAATCCCAGGAGCTGCCGCCGCCGTAGCCGCCTGGACGATGTTGCTAGCGGCCCCCTGTGAGGTCACAAATATGTTTGCGCTTCCCAAAGGCGTCTCATAGGGAACCTGGAAATTGATTTGGGTTGCCGCTACGTACACCAGAGGGGCAACCATGCCATTCACTGACACGCTTACTTCGCCAAGTTTCGACGGGAGAGGCGCCGCGACGGCCGTTACCGCCGGGCCGTTGACAAAATTTGTTCCGAAAATCGTCGCCAGTGAACCAGGCGCGAGGGTCTTGCCGAAACTCGCCGCGTTGACCACGCCGCCCGGAGAGATCTGGGGACCGGCCGGAACCGCGGGTTCGTGCCAAAGAATCACTCCGGCTGGGAAGCCTCCATCTTTCTTGGTGTTCTGAAAAGCCAGTAGAATGCGGCCGCTTGGATCGAAAGCGACCTGCGGGTCGTGCGCCTCCACGGACGGTGGATTGGGACCGGACGCCGTGCAGGTGGTCCAATGAAAAAAATCCGCCGAGCGGGCAAGAAGAGGATCCCCGCACATACCTTGATCGTTTCCGTAGAGATGCTCCAAAGCTAAAGCACCCTGTCCACGGGAACCTACCGCGAGCGAGATGTGGCCACCTTGCACTTGTCCCGTGTCCGGCGTTACATAAGAAAATGGAAGCCAAGTCAGGCCCCCATCGTTCGATTGTGTTGCGTGCGAAGGTGCGCGAAAGCCCGTGGGATCGAGATCCACAAAGACGGCCACGCGCGGATTTGGCCCAAAGAAAGCAAGACTTACCCCAACGAAGTCGTTCCGCACTTCCGCCGTATCGCCGGCGCGGACCGGACTGAAGTAGCCGGGCCTCCAGAAGCCCAGCACACTGGTGTACCCGGTTTGAGGAAACATCCAGAAGGCCAATCCCGGTTTCCCCTCCCCATCTATCTTCAGGCTGATCGGAATTCGCGGAGCGCCGGCAAGGGTGGGTACCAGTTCTGAACTCCAGGTCTCCACCGGCGCTGTTACCCTTCCACTCAGAAAACGAAGCCCTTCTAAATCTCGAATGTAGGCGGCGTATACCGTCCCGCCGCCGATTGCCAATGCGGGGCCGCTGAGATCGTCCGTGGAATCGCTGGCCAAGGTTTGCGCGGTCCAGGTTTGCCCGCCATCCGCGGAAGAGGCAAAGTCGATCCTGCCGTGGCCCACCAGATACTCGACGGCAAGAACGCCGGAGCGAGCGTCGTAAGCCAAGCTGGACGCAACTCCCGCCCCGCCCGCGGCGTTGTCTCCAACCACGGCGATACGCACGGGAGCCGTCCATTTCGCTTGATTCCGGTTCCATCGAACGAAGTAGAGGGCGGAAGAACCCAAATCGCCTGTGCCGGTGGGATTGTAGAACAGGTAAGTAATCGCCGGATCGCCGTTGGAATCGAGAACCATATCGACACAATCGCCGAATTGGCCGGGGCCCAAAGGGATGGATGGCGCGGCAACCACCAGGCTATAGCCGGACGGGGGGCCGCTTTGCGCGCCTAAAATTGTGCAGGCAAGAGCAAGTACGAATAGGCCATGTCTCATCGAACGTGACTCTTCCATCATCTCTCCGTTCTTCTCAGCGTGTCATCAGGAGATATCCTGGTTTACCAGATTAGCCGCGGCTCCATCTGCGTTCTCCGCGATGCGGCACCGCGTCCACGCACAGCCCGATCCGCGCCATCGAGTTCGCGCGAAGACGACCGGTATCCGGCCCGCCGTTCCGCCCATGCGGTGATATTCTAGTTTTGGCGGAACGCTCATGGATCTCGATCTCGATACCCTGAAAAGCGACATTCTGCATTATCTCGAGGCGTCCGAATTCGCCGTTTTCCGCGGCAACCCGGGAGCGCTTGAGGAGCTGCCAATGCTGTGTTGGGATAGCGAACGTTATCCCGATTACCAGATGTTCCTCGACGCCGCCCGCAAGACCGGCGCTTCCATGATCCTGTTCGCTGCCCGCGAGTTTGAAGCGGAGGAAATCGACGATTCCATTGAGGAAATGGAAGAGTCCGAATTGACGCGCGACGAACGCCGCGATTTCGAACGCCGGCTGCGTGCTTACCGCTCGCGCGTCGGCGTGACCTGCTCGCTCGAGTTAGCATTCGATTACCACGCGCGCATGTATGTGTATGAATTGAACCCCGACTGGTACGACGAATTCCTGGGGCTCCGCGACGAGATCTCCGCAAACGTTCCCACCGGCGAAGACGACGAGGAAGAGCACGACAGCTTCGGCGGCTTCTACTCCAGTAATTAGCCGGAATTGTTGAAGCGCTGGATTTTTCCCGAAGCCCGCCCCGGCGAAACCGCCGCGATCGCTTCCGCCCTGGGTCTCTCCCATCCGATCGCGGCAATCCTTGTCTCCCGCGGGATCTTCAATTCGTCTCTAGCGCGATCGTTCCTCGCGCCGCATCTCGACGAACTTCACGATCCCGCTCTGATGCGCGACATGCCGGCCGCCATCGAGCGTATCGCCCGCGCCATCCGCGACAAAGAACGAGTTCAGATACACGGCGATTACGATGTCGATGGCACTACGTCGACAGTCATCCTGAAGGTCGCGATTGAAATGGCGGGCGGAACCGCGTCGTATCGCATCCCCAACCGCCTTACCGAAGGGTACGGGTTGCAGATTGACGCCATTGAGCGCGCGGCGGCCGAAGGCGTATCGCTGATCGTGAGCGTCGATACGGGAATTCGCGCGGGAGCGGCCATCCGGCGCGCGGCCGAGCTAGGCATCGACGTCGTCGTGACGGATCATCACCTGCCCGACGCCGAACTTCCGGGCGCGCTCGCCATCTTGAATCCCAACCGCCCCGGTTGCGCCTACCCGGAGAAAAATCTGTGCGGCGCCGGCGTCGTGTTCAAGCTGGTCCAGGGACTTTTGTCGACGCTGAACTGGCCGCCAGACAAGCTCGGGCGGGTTCTGGAATCGTTTTTGAAACTAGTCGCGATCGGCACCGTGGCCGACGTGGTCCCGCTCACCGGCGAGAATCGCCTGATCGTGAAGCACGGTCTTGCCGGGCTGCGCACGATTCGCAATCCCGGTCTGCGCGCCTTGCTCGATGTCGCGGGATTCACGGGGGAAAACATCCCGTCGGCGACGCAGGTCGCCTTCCGGATCGCGCCACGCATCAACGCCGCGGGCCGCATGGCGAGCGCCGACGAGGTCGTCGAAATGTTCTTGACAGCCGACCCCGAGCGCGCCAGAGAACTCGCCGGCAAGCTGCATCTCTTGAACACGGACCGACAGGGCGAGGAAGCCCGCATCACGGAGCTCGTGCTCGAAGAGTGCGAAAAAATGGCCGTGGACGATACGCACGCCGCCCTCGTTTTCTGCGCCCGGAAGTGGCATCGCGGTGTACTGGGCATCGTCGCCAGCCGTCTGGTAGAGCGTTTCCACCGCCCGGTTTTCGTGCTGAGCGAGGAAGACGGTTTCGCCCAAGGATCGGGCCGCAGCATCGCTCAATTTCATCTTCTGGCCGCCCTCGAAGCGATGCCGCACCTTTTCGTCAAGTTCGGCGGTCACAGCCACGCGGCCGGATTGACTCTCGCCTCGGCCCAAGTCGCGCCGTTCCGCGAAAAACTGAATGAATACGCCGGAGAGCGCCTGCGCGCGGAAGATTTTCAGCCCACGCTCAACATTGACGCATGCTTGCGGCTCACCGATCTTAACGATCGGCTGTTCCACGGATTGCAACGCCTCGCGCCGTTTGGCGCCGGCAATGCCGCCCCGGTGTTTGCGGTATGCGATGCGGAAGTCGCCGGCCCGATTTCGTTTATGAAAGA
>JALYXS010000154.1 GCA_030946965.1 Acidobacteriota bacterium | reverse complement strand
TCTTTCCACAATCCAGGAGCGCGAGTACGTGCAGAAGGAGGGCGGACGATTCACGCCGACCGAATTGGGGATGGTAGTCTGCGACCTCCTGCTCGAAAGCTTTAACGACATCTTCGAAGTGAAATATACGGCGCGGATGGAGGAAGAGCTCGACGAAATCGAAGAAGGCAAGCTCGATTGGCGGACGGCTTTGTCGGAGTTCTTGAACGTCTGACCGGCGACATCAAACACGCCGAAGAGCACATGACCAACATCAAGCGGTTGGAAAAGCCCACCGATCTATTGTGCGAAAAGTGCGGCAAACCGCTGGTGATCAAGTGGGGCAAGCACGGCAGCTTCATCGCGTGCACCGGTTATCCCGAATGCACCTACACGCGCGAGCTGACGGTGGATTTACCCGATATAGATAAGGCAGATCTCAGCGAGCAGGGCGCGGAAGAATATTGCGAGAACTGCGGCCGCCCAATGGTATTAAAAAAAGGCCGCTTCGGAACGTTCTTCGCGTGCACCGGCTACCCCGATTGCAAGACGACGAAACAGATTGGCGGCGCGCAGAAAAAAGCGGACGTTCCGCTCGACGAAAAGTGCCCCAGTTGCGGCAACAACATGGTGCAGAAATACGGGCGATTCGGCGAGTTTGTCGCGTGCAGCAATTATCCGGCTTGCAAATACGTCAAGCAGAAAACGATCGGCGTGAAGTGCCCCGACTGTACGGAAGGCGAGGTTGTGGAGCGCCGCTCCAAGCGCGGCAAGACGTTCTATGGCTGCAACCGCTACCCCGATTGCACTTTCGTCGCCTGGGCCAAGCCGGTGGATATGAAGTGCCCCGAGTGCGGGGGCGCGTACATGACCGAGAAGTACTTGAAATCCGGCCCCGTGCTGCAATGCCCGAACCCGGAGTGCAAATTCAAGCAGGATCTTGAGCCTGTGCCCGCGCCAGCGGAAGCAGTCGAAGCGTTGGTTTGATGGCTCCGGGTTAACCGGGCCCGGCGAGCCGGCATTTACCTGCCGGATATCGAGATTTTGCAACCGCCGTTTTCCGAGCGGGTTCCGTAAACGCTGCCCGACAAGGCGGGAATGCGCCCCCGGCCTCACTCATAATGGGTAAGTGAAATCGCGGATGATGCAGACGTTACTAAGAGTGACGACCGATCCTGGATGACGCACCGCAGTATCCCTTCCGTCTCCGGGTGACGAACGGCGATGAAGCTCGGAAAGCTGTCCGCGAGTTGAAAGCCCGGGGGGTTGACTTCTTCAAGGTTCACGACCACACACCCCGCGATGCCTTCTACGCCACTGCAGAAGAGTCGGCCCGACTCGGATTGCCATTTGCCGGCCACGTTCCCCTTGCCGTGAAAATCGACGAGGCAGCGACGTCAGGAATGAAAAGCATCGAACATCTTTCCAACTACCAGGTGTTCCGTGAATGCTCCGGCAGGGAACTCTACAGCAAGGTTGGTTGGGAGGCACTGTTCAGGAAGCTCGCGGCTAACGGAGTGTGGCAGACTCCCACGATGACGTTCTTTCAGATGATACCCACAATGTTCTCGGGCGTTGCCCCGGACCATGTGGAGTACGCCAGCGATTCCCTGAAGGCGCTATGGGAGAGCAACATGAAGGGATCTAAGTTGTCGGAGGACGATTTGAATTTCTTTCGGCAGAATGGCCGCGCAAGTCTTGAAGCGATTCGTGATTTGCACAACAGCGGCAATCGCCTGCTCGCCGGCTGCGACGGCATCGTTCCGGGGTTCTGCCTTCACGACGAACTCGAGTGGTTCACGAAGGCGGGGCTAAGCGCGTTCGAGGCCCTTCAAACGGCGACCATCAATCGGCCCGGTTTCTCAACCGCGAAAGCGCCCAGGGCACGATTGACGCTGGCAAGTCGGGAGATGTGGTATTGCTGGATGCCGATCCGCTCGCCGACATTCGCAACGTTCGCCGAATCGCGGCACCGCACCTGACGAGTTGCCGGTGTTTCGGGTAGATAGCCCACGATCCACGGCGTAGCGTTTACGGTCGCGCCCGTGTGTCCCGCGATATGGAAACTGACCGACCTGCCCGGTGTGATAGTCGCGGGACGTTCGAACACGGCTATAACGACTTATTGCACCCTATTCCCGGCGATCATGACAGATTCGATCGTCCGCGTGTTTTTGATATCCTGCAACGGATCTTTGTTCAGCACAATCAGGTCGGCCCACTTGCCGGGCTCGAGTGTTCCCAGATCCTTCTGCACGCCTAAAAACTCGGACGCGTTCTTGGTGGCGCAGGTGATTACGTCGAGCGGCTTCAATCCGGACTCGACCATCAACTGCAGCTCCCAGTGCTCAAAATAACCGGGGAACCGCCCGGGAGGGCCGCTATCGGTTCCGAACCCGATCTTCACGCCGGAATCGAACAGCTTCTTCAGGTTCTTCTGCGCCATTTCGAGGAACCCCGGATACCTCGCGTAATCCGGATCGGACGCGACCTTCCGCTGATACTCGCGACTCTTCAAAGTGCGCAACACGTTCGCCGATACGGACCGCGTGAAGAAAGGATCGTTCAGCATTGGCTGCGGTTTGGCGAAGATGAACGTTGAAATTTCGCGCGTGAGTGTCGCCGCCGCCTGATAAGCGCCATGCGATTTCATCGAAGCGATTAAGGCATCGTCCACCGGCTTGTCGCGCACGCTGTGAGCCAGGCCATTAAGGCCGCCATCGACCAGAACCTTGGCATCGTCCAGGTAGAAAATGTGGGCCATCGTCTTGATCTGGTACTGGTGCGCGTCCTGAATAATGTGCTTCACCAGATCGAGCGGAATCTTCTTCTCCTTCCCTAGATGATCGTCCACCCACGTCTTCACGACATCCACTTTTTCATCGGCCAATTGCTTGACGTCCGCGTCGATCTGCGAGTTGTTCGCCACCTCGAACGGAACGCCCTTCATGCCCATCGCGGTAGTCGGATACCCGCCAACGCCGGTGAAGCCGCGACCCGCGGTGAAAATGCGCGCCTCCGCTGGCCGTCCGCCCCGTTGCTTTTCGCGCATCTCGAAAATCAGCGGCTTGTCCGTTCCCATGCTGACCATCGAGGTCACGCCATAGCGGGCGTAGAGCTTTAGTTGCTTCTCCACGTTTTCCCGCGTGTAGTACTTCGGATCTTGGACCAGATCGAGTGTGTTGCCAAGATGTCCATGCAGATTCATGAGGCCGGGCATGACGAATTTGCCGTCGAGCTTCATCATTTGCGCACCGGCGGGCGATTTGAGCTTCGATTGGGGGCCGACCCACTGGATGCGTCCGTCGATGACGATCATGGCGGCCTGCGGCAGCGGATCGCGCCCGGCGCCATCGATCAGCGTGAACCCTTGAAGCACCTTCGTCTCCGCCGCTGCGATGGAGGCGAGGCTTAAGGAC
>JALYXS010000196.1 GCA_030946965.1 Acidobacteriota bacterium | reverse complement strand
CAATGGGTGAAGAAGGGCGGACATCTGGTACTGCTCGGCAATGACAAAGGCAATGCGGAGTTCGAGCACTTCAATCAGCTAGCCGCGCGCTTCGGGATTGAATTCTTGGAGACGACTTATCCCAAGGTGGCCGGCAAGGGTATCCTGGTAACAACCGGTCCTAACCCAATTTTCGAAAATGGCTTATCGCTTTACTTGGTGGAGATCGCGCCGCTCAAACTCTCGAACGGCGCGGAATCGATTCTCACGGACAAGGGAACTCCCGTCATGGCTTTGGCGCGCGCCGGTAAAGGCGAGGTGTTCGCGCTCGGCGATCCGTGGGTTTACAACGAGTACATCGACCGCAAGGATAACCGGCGCATCGCCACGAATCTATTCCGCATGCTGTTCAAGAAATAACCCCGAACCAGCTCATGAGGCAACTACGACACCGTTTGCGCATGATTCAGCGCGGCGACTAGCGACACGCCGCCGATGATGTTGCCAATCAGCGCCGGCAGAATGTAGCCAAGCACGACGTGCTGTAAGGACGCCGCGCCGGTAGTCGCGAGAAAAAGCACCTCAATCGATCCCGCGATGACATGCGTGAAACCGCCGATTCCGATTACCCACGTGAGCGCGACGATCACGAAAAAGCGTCCCGTCTCGGCGAACGGCAATACCCACACCAGCAAAGCGATCAGCCACCCGGCAAAAACGCCGCGCAGCATCACCAACCCAAATCCCAAGCCCAACGATTCTTTTCCGATCTCGGCGAACGCCTTTTGCACGCCGGCGTCGAACGCGGGCGTGTTCCCGAGCACCCAGGCGATGGCAAGCGCTCCGATCAAATTGGAAATCAGCACCACCGCCCACAACCGGGCAACGGCAATAAGCGTAGGCATGTCGCGCCGGTGCAACAGCGGAAGAATCGGCGTCAAAGTGTTCTCGGTGAATAATTGCTGGCGTCCGAGAATGACAATTACGAACCCGGTACTGTAGCCGAATTTCGCGATGAGCGGCCTCCAGGGAACGTCTGGAAGTTTCGAGCGCAGGACGGCCTCGCCGATAAGCGAGAATCCCATGGAAAGTCCGGCTGCCAAGCCCGACCAGGCCAGAGCCGAGGGCGTTCGATTGAGTTCCTCTTCGCCCTCCCGGCGCACCGCTTCGTGGACAACGCGAACCGTCACCGAGCTTTTCGCTTCGGCTTCCTTCTGTTCGGGCGGGGTGAGTTCGAGATTGTTGTCCGGCACAATAGGACAGCTTCGCACGGTTTCGGTCGTCGTAATACAGTCGCGTGATACATTCGAGCTTGTGTTTACGCGCGTGGTCTGGATCGTGCTGGATAGCGTTGGAATTGGCGCGATGCCGGATGCGGAGGATTACGGGGACGCGGGCAGCGACACGCTGGGGAACATCGACCGCCAGCGCGGTCTCCGGCTTCCCAATCTCGAGCGCCTCGGCCTTGGTAATCTCAAAAACCTGGCAACGGTTCACGCATCGGATTTCCCCGCCGGATCGTTCGGGCGTTGCACCTTGGCCTCTCCCGGCAAAGACACTACGACAGGCCATTGGGAAATGGTTGGTATTAACCTTCCCAAACCATTCCCTTTGTTCCCGAATGGGTTTCCTCAAGGCGTGATGGATGAGTTCGAGCGCCGCATCGGCCGCAAGACGCTGGGCAACAAGGCGGCATCCGGCACGGAGATTATCAAGGAACTCGGCGCGGAGCATATGCGCACCGGCTCTCCGATCGTCTACACTTCGGCCGACAGCGTGTTTCAAATCGCTGCCCACGAAAACATAATTCCGGTTGCGGAACTTTACCGGGAATGCGAAATCGCGCGCGAGCTCCTGCGCGGCCCTCTGGAAGTTGGCCGGGTGATTGCCCGCCCTTTCACCGGAGCGCCCGGCTCGTTTACGCGGACCGCCAACCGCCACGATTACGCTGTCCCGCCGCCTGAAGGAATGCTTCTCGATAAACTTGCCGCATGCGGCGTGCGCGTCTACGGCATCGGCAAAATTTCGGATGTTTTTCTGGGCCGCGGCATTCGCGACCGGGTCAAAACAAAAGACAATGCCGACGGCATGGCGAAAACCCTCGAAGCATTGAACGAGATAGACAGCGGGCTCATCTTCGTCAATCTGGTG
>JALYXS010000136.1 GCA_030946965.1 Acidobacteriota bacterium | reverse complement strand
ATGAATGTTGAAAGGTAGTCGCGATGCCCGGCGTCATCGGGAAAATGTTCGTCGGCGCGGTACGGATAGGCGCTCATCCCATGAAATGGGAGCGGCTCGACGGTCTGCGAGAATGCGGTATTCGCGTCGGCATCTTTCGCCCAGCCGTCCACAAAAAGCAAATAATCGCGCCGCCAACCGGCGGGCAACGCGGGCAAAGCTTTCGCCGCGAATTGCAGACGCAACTCGTCCCCCGATCCCATAATGACGAGCTTATCATCGAGTCCCCGAATCAATTCGCGCACGTCGCCATACCGCGTGTAGCGGCCCGGCGTGGGATTCCACATCGAGACGGGAAGCGTGCGCGCGTAGTCGAAAGCTTCGGGCTGGGTCCGGTCTGGATCGCTGTTAGCCCGCGTGCTGGCGCGCGAGAAACCGCGAAAATGCAGATCCGCGGATTGGGCATCGAGCGTTGTCGATCGCACAGCGGGCGCGGCGGTATCTTCGCTGAGGAATATCTCATCCCAATACACGCACAGGTTGGTGACGATACGAATCTCGCGCGAGGCCGAGAGAAATTTGCCCGTCAGGTCGACTGCAATGGTCTTCGGTTTGCCCGCCGGAATACCCATGTCCTGAATCACGGTCCGCCATTGGCCCGAGGCATCCTTCACTTGAAGGTACGGCAGGATTAATCCGGTCTTTTTCTCTTGGGCGCTCTCCTGAGCCGCGCCCAGGAACGTGCTGCCATCGGCCCAATCGACCCAGCCGTTCAGTATCAAAACCGCGCTGTTATCCAGCGCCGCCGTTCCGAAATCGAGATCCAGATGGTGCATCGCGGCGACACCCGCCGGTGTGCGCGCGAACGCGTGGGGATAAACTCTATCGCGCTTCAGGACGGCGGACGTGACATCGCGGCCTCTATCGTCGAGCGCCTTCACGGGCGCGATCCGCCGCTTCACGCCAAACAGCCGGAACTCGGGAAACGGCGGCGACTTAAACTTATCGTTCGTGAAGATTTCCACGTTCGACGGGTGATCGATCGACACCAGCCGGATCTGATCGAGATAAGAAACTTCGTGCAGTTCTTCGGTGATGCGGATATCGTATAGTCCGTCTTTCGCGGCGAGCGATTCGCCCGGAATCTGCACATACTCGTCGTGATCCACGGGAAAGTAAGTGCCGTCTCCGGAACTCGCGCCGAGCGGGGCAACGCCGAGCACGTCCGTGATGAATTCGAAACGCGAACCGTTCCACGTAAAAATCATGGGGCACGATCCGGAAAGCCGCTGCGCTTCCTTGATGTCGATCCTCTGGTTGGCTTTCTTGCTCGGCTCATTCTGGATCAAACCGTTGGGCCACGTGATGCGAACGGTATCGGCTTCGGCGTAACTGCCAAGCGCGAAGCGCAACGGAACGCCTTCATACACTTTCTTGTTGTAAGAAATCCCCGCTTTCACTTCGACCGTCGCGCCGGGAGCAAGTTTCACGCTCTTCACTCCAGTCAGGGCTATCTCCATCCAATTGCCCTGCGGCGCCTCGTGGACTGGCGCGGAGATAGTTTGTAATTTCCCGTGTTGCGTGTTCCGCAGCATGACTGTTTCGCCATGTGCCGGCCGCGCAATCAAGTCAAAAAAACTGTCGTGGTCGAAATCTTGCGCCTGGATCTCCAAGGCCCCCGCCAACAGATCCGGAATCGGGATCGCCTCGAAGACTCCGTTCAGTTTGTCGCGATACAGCAGTCCCGTCCGGTTTTGGTATGCCACGACCAAGTCGCGCGCCGGAGTGGTAGCGTCGATGGCGAACCGCGCAGCCGCCGTCGCGAGCCCATCATCCACGAAGGGAAACGAACGCGTCTCGTCGCTGAAACCGGCCGCGCCATTATTCCGAAGCAGCATGGAATGCTCGCCCAACAGCACCAGATCCATGTCGTTATCGTGGTCGTAATCGATCCAAATGGCCGCCCGGAAATTCCCTTTCGGAAGCGCAATCGGGGCAGGCGCGTACTTGCCGTTGTCGTTGTGATACAGGCTTGCGCCGGATTTCGCGATCACGCAGAGATCCGCGAGGCCGTCGTTATCGTAATCGCCGGCGGCCACGGAAAGCACGTCTGGTACATCCTTCACGAATGTTTTCCAATCGGTACGATTCCATTCGGGCGCGGAGAGCTCCGGCGCCGGCTCGATGATGTCGTAGATCTCGGCGTAATCGTTCGATTCCATGTCCTCTGGAATCGCAGCCCCAACCTGGCGTTTCTTGATCTCCTGAAAAATTTTCAGTTCGCGCGTGGCGTCTTCGGTCCGGCCGCTCTGGCGATAGATGTTGTAGAGCTGGAAATGCGGTCCGGCCAGATCGGGATTCAAACGCTCGGCCGCTTCGAATTGCGACACCGCCAGTTCGGGCTTCGCGGCATTCTTATAAAGCACCGCGAGATTGTAATGGGAGATTGCGTCGTTCGGCGCCAACTGGATCATGCGCTCAAGCTGCTTGATTCCGCGGGCGTAATCGCCTTCTTTTTTCGAAACAATACCCAGGTTGAACCAGGTGTGCGGAATGGACGGGTCCTGCTTCTGCGCCTTTTCCAACTCCGCCACGGCGCTGGGCGTGTCGCCCGCGCGCAACAGAGCGAGCCCGTAATTCACGCGTTCGCGAGCGGAATCGGGCGCCAGTTCTAGCGCTTTTCGAAATTGCTCCACGGCCTCTTTCTGGGTCGTCGTATTTTCGTAAAACGCCTTCCCGAGGTTGCGGTAATGCCAAAGGCGGTCTTGCTGCTCGCGGGTAAGCGGCGCGCCTATCAGGAGCAGCGCGGACGCGGTAATGATCAGGCCCTTCATGAACGCCTACAATTCTCTCATTCCAGTCTCTCATTCCACGCTTCGTTTGGCGTTTCGATTGCTGCACGAGAGCTTATGACCGATAAGAACGAAGAAGCGATCGACAGCGTAAACGATCTGATCGAGACGCTGAAAGACGGCGAGCAAGGCTTCCGGACGGCGGCGGCGCATGTTCAGGACGCGGAACTTCGAACGTTATTCGATATGTATGCTCAACAGCGCGCGCGTTTCGCCGCCGAATTAAATAACGAGGTGCTCCGGCGCGGCGGAGACCCGGCGAAATCGGGACACGTTTCAGCCAGTTTTCATCGCGGCTGGATCAACTTGAAATCGATCGTCACCGGTAAAGACGAAGCCGCGATTGTCGCGGAGTGTGAGCGTGGCGAAGATTCCTCCGTCCACAACTATCAAGACGCGCTGAAGAAGAACCTGCCGTCGGATTTGTTGTCGATCGTCGAGGAGCAATACCGGCATGTGAAAGCGGCGCACGACACGATTCGGGATCTAAAACGATCGAAGGGTTAGAGCTTTCGATGTGAATGCACTCTTACCGCGCTTCCCCATGCCTGCCCATAGTCCCGCCGAACTCCATAAGCTCTTCCAACGTGCCTTCAACCTCGGCGATGTTGAAGCTTTGATCGCCCTATATGAGCCTAACGCGGTTCTGGTGACGGATGGCGAGCATGTAATCGGCCGTGAGAGCATTCGGAACGCGCTCGAACACCTGGTTTCGAATCGAGGCCGGATGACACTTGAAACGCGTGCCGTTATCGATTCGCCGCAGGGGTTGGCCGTGCTGCATGCCAGTTGGGTGGTCGCGGCCGCGAGGGGAATGGGAGGTGAACTCGCTACTCGAGGTCTAAGCACCGAGGTAGTTCGTAGGCAAGCGGACGGAACTTGGCTGTTTGTGATCGACAATCCCTATACGCCATCGTAACCGCTGCATATCAGCGCGCAACCGGGCCGCGCAAGCACCGGTCACTTTCGCGCTTCCGCTTCCAACGCTTCCAGTTCTTTCCCCGCTTCCGCCCACTTGCCTTGCCCTGCCAATTCGCGATACCGCCGCAGGTGATTGCGAATGCTATCAAGCCGCCCATCGGTTCCGGCCGGCACGGAAACTACCGGCGCGGGCTGCTCGCGAGTACCGGGCGCCTCCGGAGCCGTCGCCGTGACAGGCGATCCTCCGCGATTCAATTCCGCCAGCGCCTTCTCGTAGGTATCTTCGTAAACCAATCGGTTCCCAAGCGCCAACACTACCTTCTTCAACTGCGGCATGCGCGCCTCGGTCGCCTGAATGTAGATCGGCTCTACGTATAAGAAGGTATGGTCAACCGGCAATACCAGTGTCTGCCCACGCAACACTTGCGACCCTTGCTGATTCCATAGCGTCAGATCTTTCGAAATATTCTGATCCTGATTGATTCGCGCCGCAATCTGCATCGGCCCAAGCGTTAGCTCCTGCTTCGAAAGCTGCAGCACTACAATTTCGCCCAGGTGTTCCCCGTCGCAGCGCGCCAGCATTACACCAATCAGGTTCTCCTTCGACGTGGGCGTGAATGACAGCATTAACAAAAACTCGGGCTTATCCTGACCGGGGAGCGTGGCCACAACATAAGTCGGCGTGGAAGGCGCGGGCGTGCCGTTCTGCCCCGAGACGTAACGCGCCAGCTCCCAAAGATCCTCCTTGTTGTAGAACGCCTGAGGATTCAGCATGTGATACGTCCGGTAGATTTCGGCCTGCACGCGGAACAATGTTTCCGGATACCGGGCGTGCGCCCGAAGATCGGCGGGCATTTCGGCTTCCGCGTGGAACAGTTCGGGAAATAGATTCTTGTACGCCAGGATTACCGGATCCTTCGGTTCGAAAATGTAGAGGCGCGTCTCGCCATCGTACGCATCCACTGTCGCTTTTACCGAATTGCGGATGTAGTTGATCGTGCCCAAATTCTGAATGCCGATGCTTCGCGAGTAGGGATGCGAATCGGAAGTGGTGTAGCCGTCCACCATCCAGACGAGCCGTCCGGCGTCCGTAACCACTAGGTATGGGTCGGTATCCCAATCGAGAAACGCCGCGACTTCCCGCAGCCGTTCGCGAACCCTGCGGCGGATCATCATCCGGCTATCCGGCGTCAGATAATTCGTGAGCAGAATATTGGCGTCGCCCTCGTGCAGCGCCGCCGCCAGCCGCAACGGCAGCGAGGAAATTGGGAACCCGCCGTTCCCTTGGTAGCGCGCTTTCACATTGTCGGCGCCTGAAGGATAATCAAGCTCTTCTTGCGCCGTATGCACAAACACGGGCTCATGCGCGATCTCGCTGTAATAAAGCTGCGGCCGCGCGATCTTCAAACTGCTCGTCTTGATCTCCGGCGGCATATTCTCGACCAGATAAACCGGTAGCCCATCGGGAGTGATCTTGCTGACTTCGGCTAGAGCGAGTCCGTAGCCATGGGTGTAGATGAAGTGGGGGTTAATCCAACTTGCGCGCGCGTCCGGTAGCTGATTGATATCGAGCTCGCGCGGCGCGAGAAGCACCTGCCGGTATTGGCCATCGATGGTGTAGCGATCCACGTCCGTATTGGCGAAGACATAATACTGGCGCAATGCCTGACTCTGCGTGACGGTGTCGTGAAACGCGCGCATGTCCCAGAGCCGCACGTTATCCAACAGATTCTTGTGCTTGACGACGTCGATTGTCGCTTGCGGCTGCGTCTTGTAATCGATGGCCTGCGTTCGCTCCTCCAGGCGATACGCCGCGCGGGTAGCGTGAATATGATCTTGAATGTAAGGCCGCTCAAGCGAAATCTCGTTGGGCTTCACATACAGGCTCGACACCAGTTTCGGCACGATGAACTCGACCACAAGCGCCAAAGCCATCGACGCCGCCATCACCCACCGTCCCGACCACGCGAACACCGCCGCAAGCAGGCATGCCGCAACCAACAGCCATTGCAACGGGAGCGCAATGTGAGCGTCAACATAATCCACGCCAACCATGAATCCGTGATCGCTCAACACCATCTCGTAGCGGCCTAGAAAGTATTTGCAAGCGAGGCCGAGCAGGAAAACGACCACCGCTCCGCGCAGAAAGCGCGATTCCAGGCCGCCGGGGAGGCGCAGCAACCCCATATCGAATTCGCGCATCTGTTGCAGTTCGGGAAGGCGGTAGCGCAATTGCCAAAATCGCGCCGCGACCCAGTAAACCAGAACCGAAACGATTACCAGCGCGAGGACATAGTGCTGCAAATCCGAATAAAATGGAAGATCGAATAGATAGAACGACAGCGGTTTCTGAAAGACGGTATCGCGCCACGCCGCGGCATCGACGGTGACCGAGCGGCTGCCGAGATAGCGGACGATGGTCCAGTTATCAATTGCCGACGACGCCGTCAGAAAAGCTATTAAAAGAAGAGCGAGCGTAACGATCTTCGCGTAGGTGCGGTGTTCGCCCAGTCCCGTTTCAGCGAACTTCAATGCTCGCGCGTGCGCTAGCCAGAGTACCGCGAAAGCGAGTAGCGTAGCGGCGGCAACCGGCGCGACGGAGTACGTGTAAAGATTGAACCAAGTCTGAACTTGCCCCAGTTCTTTCCACCATTGATACTCGATAACCAGCGATGCAATCCAGCGCGCCCCCAGCAGCGCGATAAAGGCAACGATGGCGAGCGAGATGCATCCCGCTCGCGACCGGCGAGGCGCGGAAGAAGGAAGCCGGTGAACTACCATTGTGGCGTGTGGACACGGCAGGCACGAGTGCCCGCGCCACAAATCCCGGTCATCATAACTGCCACGCCACCCTTCCCCCCACGATAGCCGCCACCGGTCCTCCTCGGAATCGCTTTTGATCGAACGGCGAATTCTTACTCTTTGAAAACGACTGGTTCACATCATAGACCCATTCCCGTTCCGTGTCGAAAATGGTGACGTCGCCCGGCGCGCCGGCGGCTAGCGTTCCCCGATCCAGCCGCAGCACATTCGCCGGCCCGGTCGTAAACAAAGCGACCAAACGCGCGAGCGATATTTTCCCGCTATGCACCAGCTTCTCAAGCGATAGCCCGAGCGCCGTTTCGAGCCCCGCAATTCCGAACGGGCATCTCTCGAACTCCTGCATCTTCTCGCTACCCGGATGCGGCGCGTGATCGGTCGCAATCGCATCGATCGCCCCGGAAACAATGCCGTCGATCACGGCGTCCACGTCGAACGCTGTCCGCAGCGGCGGCTTCATCTTGTAATTGCTGTCATAAGCGTCAAGCTCTTCATCCGTAATCGCGAAATGGTGCGGCGTCGATTCGCTGGTCACCGCAAGGCCCTGCCTCTTCGCGTATGCAACCATCGCGACCGAGCGGCGCGCGGAAATATGCGCCACATGAAAGCGCGCACCGGTCGCCTCCGCAAGCAAAATGTCGCGCGCCACCATTACATCTTCGGAACTGGAGGGAATGCCGCGCAGCCCAAGGCGGACCGACATCAGCCCCTCTTGCATATCGCCGCCCGCGCTTAAGTTCAGGTCTTCGCAATGGTCGATCACGGGCAGATCGAACGATCGCGCGAACTCCATGGCGCGGCGCATCACGCGCGAGTTCATCACGGGGCGCCCGTCGTCGGAGATCGCCACGATCCCGGCGTTCTTCATCGATCCGATAGCCGCCAATTCCTCTCCCGCGCTATTGCGCGTGATGGCGCCGATCGGGAAAACGTTGGTAATCGCGAACCTTCGCGCGCGCTCGATAATGTAGCCGGTAACGGTTGCATTGTCGTTCACGGGAATGGTGTTCGGCATGCAGCAGATGGACGTGAATCCTCCCGCTGCCGCCGCGCGTGACCCCGTCTCGATGGTCTCGGCGTGCTCAATGCCCGGCTCGCGCAGATGCACGTGCATGTCGATAAAACCCGGAGCAACAATCAGGCCCGACGCATCGAAAATTTCGCAGCCCGCCGTGTCTCCACCGCTCATTATGCGGCCACCGCGAATCAAGACGTCCGCCACTTGGTCGCGTTGCGAAGCCGGATCGATCACGCGGCCGTTCTTGATCCAGATCGAACCAAGAGCGAGTGTCATCCCACTACCCGTTCGAGCACGGCCATCCGCACCGCCACCCCATTCTCCACTTGATTCAGGATCACCGAACGCTGACTGTCGGCAACTTCGGAAGACAGTTCCCGCCCGCGGTTGATCGGCCCCGGATGCATTACGATCGCATGAGGCTTGGCTAGTGCCATATGCTCCAGCCGGAGCCCGTAAAACGGAAAATAATCGCCCGCCGAGAGTGCCGATTCGTGCTGACGCTCCAGTTGGACGCGCAACATCATCACCACGTCGGCGTCGCGGATCGCCTCGCGAATGTCGTGAGTCAGCGTGATGCCGGGCGCAATACGCGCGAGCTCCCGGGGCAGCAGCGGAGCCGGCCCGCACAAAACAATATCGACGCCAAACTTCGAGAGCAGATGCACGTTCGACCGGGCCACGCGGCTATGGGCGATATCGCCGATGATCGCCACCCGCAGGCCTTCGAGCTTCGATGTGCGATCCAGAATCGTGAGTGCATCGAGCAGCGCTTGCGTGGGGTGCTCATGCGTGCCGTCCCCCGCATTAATAATGGGAATGGGCAAATGCCGGGCAAGAAATTGCGGCGCGCCCGAGGCCGAATGCCGCATCACGATCGCGTTAGGGCGCATCGCCGCGAGCGTGTTCAACGTATCGACCAGCGACTCGCCCTTCGATACGCTCGATGCCGCGGCCGTGATCGAAATGGTATCGGCGCCCAAGCGCTTCGCCGCGATCTCGAAGCTCGTCCGCGTGCGCGTGGACGATTCGAAGAATAAATTCACAACCATCTTCCCGCGCAAGGTATCGAAACGCTGAAACGA
>JALYXS010000133.1 GCA_030946965.1 Acidobacteriota bacterium | reverse complement strand
TATCCGTTCCCGGCTTGGTGAGGATCTCAATGCGACCGAAACCGAGCCGGTCGTACTCGGAGGAGAAAGGATTTTGATTGATGCGGATTTCGCGAATCGACGATTTGGGCGGAAGGGTGCCGCCGGTAAAACCATCGATGAAAATTTGTCCGCCATTGGGGCCGGCCGACGGCCCGGCGAGCGCTTGCAAATCGGTGGCGAGATCGTCGGGATCGTCTGGAAGGGCGTACAGATCGGCCTCTTTCAAAACAAGCTGGCCCGCAATCTGCGACGCCTCGACACTTACGGTGCCGACCGCGTCGGAGCTCACCGTCACTTCCTGCGTGGCGGTTTGAAGCTTCAGCGGCATATTCAGGTTTTGCGTGCGCCCAGCCGAAACGGAGATCGATTTCACCACCAAGGGAGCGAACCCGTTGCGCGTGGCTCGAACGGTGTAGCTTCCGGGGGCGAGACCGCTAACGCTAAAAATGCCTTCTTCGTTGGAGGAGAGGGTCTTCGTGAAACCTTTGCCATTCGCAACGGTGACATCGGTGGCCGGTATTGAAGCGCCGGATTCGTCGGTGACTTGGCCCCGGATTGTGCCCGTTCCCTGTTGCGCCAGCGCTACCGGCAGCATGACGGCAACAGCGAGGAAGCAGAAAAACGGCGTACGGCAGGTTCGTCGTGCGGAGATGGTTGTCATGTAATTTTCGATTGTGGAAATCATTGGGGCGGCATTCCGATATCGAAGCTGAGCACGCTGCTCATCGCTACGTCGGAACGTCCGCCAGGGGCCGTTAACAACGGCTCAACGCCGGCCATCAACGTGATGGCGGTTACGCGGGAAGGGTCGGTCCCAGCGGTGGTCGAAATAATTAGGGCGTCGCCCGGTTTGAGATCCGTAAGCGCGATCGCGGGAACGCGCTCGAGCATGGCCTGGAAGTCCGTATTGCCGCGTGGACGCATTCCAGGTCCACCTGGAGCACCCCCTGGACCACCGCCCGGACCGCCCGCCGGAATGCCGGGAGGTCCGCCGGCGGCTGGACCACCCGGGCCGCCGCCTTGCCGCATTCGCGCCATTCGCGCCGCCATCTCAGGCGGCAGCTTTTTCACGGTGGTATCCGCGTTCACTGTAATGGTGAGAGGCTTCTTGTTCGATAAGTCCGTGATCTTCAACTGCCCCGCGGCCGCATCCACCGAGAGCACGCTTCCCGCGATATTCCGGAACGTGCCCGATACAATCTCTTCGGGCTTGATGTGCGTTCCGTCCTCGCTCTTATCGCCCAGGACTCGCAAATTGTCTCCCACTTTGAGATCGGCGAAAGTGCTGGGAGTGGCGTCGGCGAACCGCACGGAATCGGGCGCGTACCGGCGAAAATTGACGTTCTCAACGGGCCCGACGGTCACGTCCTTCAGTCCTGCCGGGGTCTGTATTTTAACCGTGATCTGCTTGGCCGCGGGATCGATAGCGTCGACCTTGCCCGCGACGCCGCGGCGAACCCATTCCTCGCGATTCCTTTCGTGATGCTGCGCCAGTTCCGCTTTGGTCATCACCATGACGGAAACGGCCGGAGTTGCGGGTTGGGCATTTTGCGCGTTCGGGGCGTTCTGGTCCGTGGAATTCCGCACGCGCGCGGCCACCCGGTCACCCACGGCGACATCGGATAACGCAATCTTGGCGGCTTTCTTCAGATCTTTTTCGCCAGGCGCGACCTTCAAATAGAGCGTCTTCTCGTCCAGAAGCACGGTCGCCGGCGCGCCTGAACTGGTTTTCAATGTAAGCTGTTTCGCGCCGGGATCGATGGCGGTCACTTCCCCAATAACGCTCGCAAAGGCCTTCAGCTTAGGCGCGGCCGCTGGTTCTTTCGGCTGATCCTGCGCGCGCAGCGCCAGTGCATTTAGGGCCAGTACGCTAACTGTAAGAATGAAAAGGCTCTTCCCCATAATCTACTTAGGCGAATCACAACGTGAAAATGTAACGCGGCGTTTCGGTAAAGAAAGGTAAATCGTCAGCGGCTGAGTGAATATACGGTGCGATTGGGGGTCGGCCTTTGCACCTGGAGGAAAATATCGCCCCGTTTCCCGGATTTCAGAATGAGCGGCGGCGAGCCGGGAGAAAACGTATCGATCGTCAACTCCGCGCCACGCAGCGCCAGACGAGCCGTACCCACTGCCATTCCAGCCTCCGGCAATACGTTCAGGCCGGAATCTTTCCAAACGAATTCCATCCAACGGCCGCCATCGGCGCTTGAAAAAACCGCGCGAACTTTTTGGGTCTCCAGAATATGTTCGGGCCGTCCATCTTGATCGAAATCCGCCGAATATACGACCGTCTCCCCCCGCGGAATCACCAGGAATCGCGCCGTTAGTGTCACCCGTACCGGACTGGACGCCGGACTTGAAGCGGGACTTGAAAGTTCGATTGTGGCGAGATGAATCCCCGGCGCCGCTCTTTCGGCGAACACGCGAAGTGAAACATCCCGCTCCATGGATGCTCCGGCACTAACCTCCAATTTCGCTGGCGAGAATTCCAAATCCGGGCTCTCGATCTGAAGCGCGTAATTCCGGATCTCCGGAAAATTGTTGCGAATCACGACACCGATCTCCCGGCCCGCCGTCCGATCGACTGGAATCAGCGCCGGCATGAGTGGCAGTTCCGCCTCGACGCCGAAGTGCAGCCCGATCGCTTCCCTTATTCGCAGCGATGCGGGCCGCAACAACTGCGCGCGGGCGTGGCTCATTTGAGCGCCATCAGTCTCGATTTCGATCAAGACGCGATCGCCATGGAAAGCATCGTTCGGGACGTCGATTAAATAATCGATTTCGAGCGGCGACTTGATTTCCTGGCGAATTTTCCAATTTTCGGAAAGTTTGAGCCGCGAGCGTTTGGCGACGTCTTCGGACGAATAGGAAGTGGCGATCCGGTTGGTCTGCCCGATGATGAGCGATTTCGCGTCCACCAGAAAAGCGGACGCGTCGGGCGGCTGAATGGCGAGCGCTATGCGGACGCGATGCGCCGGACCGCTTCCGGCGGGCACGCTCAAACGCACGCGAGAGGTTTTCTCATCCCAATCGAAATTTGTGGGCTTTGCGGCTGCCAGCAGAGGGCCGGACGGTTCGTGGGAAAGT
>JALYXS010000074.1 GCA_030946965.1 Acidobacteriota bacterium | reverse complement strand
ATGCTTGATGCATCGCCCCCAGACGTGCTGGTGGCTTACCCGGTAATTGGTTCAACCAAGCTGCGCCGGCTCGCCAAAGTGGCGCTCCATACGCAGGTAACGGTGGCGCTCGATAGCGCTATCGCCGCCGGCCAACTTTCGGAGGCGGTCCAGGCGGCGGGTGTGCAATTTGGCGTTCTGGTCGAAATGGACGTGGGCCTCGGCCGCGTCGGTGTAACGCCCGCCGAGGCGCTCCGGTTGGCGCAACAGATTAAAGGTCTGCCCGGACTCCGTTTCCGCGGAATCGCGTTTTATCCCGGTCATATCAAGGACGCCGGAGGGCGCGACGCCGAGCTATTGCCGAAGCTCAGCGCGCTGCTGGAGCAAACGATGGCCGAGTTCCGCCGCGCCGGAATCGAAACGGAAATCGTTAGTGGCGGTTCCACGCCCGCCCTGTTTCACTCCCACTTAATCAAGGGCCAGAACGAGGTTCGTCCCGGAACCTACGTCTTCAACGACATCAACACGGTCCAAAGCGGGGCATGTTCGCTTGACGATTGCGCGGCAACGATTCTGGTTACAGTGGTGTCCACTCCGCGCGCGGGAAGCCTGTTCATCGATGGGGGGTCGAAGACATTTTCGTCGGATCGTTCAACCGCGGGTGGAGAGACATTCGGACGGGTAGTCGCCGCGCCAGGATGCCGTTTTTACCGAATGAACGAGGAACACGGTTTTATCGACACGGCTCAAGCGGAGCGGGAATTTTTAGTGGGCGAGAAGATCGGGATAATTCCCAATCACGTTTGCGTGGCGGTGAATCTGCACGAAAATGTGTATGGAATCAGAGGAGAAAACGTAGAGAAAGTTTGGAAAGTGGCAGGGAGAGGCAAACTACAGTAGCCTTCTCCCCGCTAAATTAGCAACAAAATTTTAGCCCTGCAAAGCCTACATCTTCACGCTGTCGACTTTCACGGTGTCACCCTCGAGTTTCCCCGTGACCGTCACTTTGTGTCCAATATGTTCCGCAACTTTGCTCTGGTCATCGATCTTGTAGACCTTACCGTCGGATACCAATACCGCGGATGCTCCGCCTTTTAGGCATTTAGCGGCACAATCGGCGTGGTCGTCCGTCGCAGCCTTCGCGGGGTTAGCCGCGCACTTAGAATCGGAGATGTAACCGGTCCATTCCTCAGCGAAAGCGCTCAGGGAGAACGTGGATAAAACCAATACGGAAGCGAAAACGATTTTCTTCAAGGTAATACCTCCTTAATACAGCTAGTATCTATCCTAGCTCACTCGGGGATACGTTGGCAATCCGCAAGCGGATTTGCGGATTGAGAACGAGCTTTAATCCGCTCCGCGCAGGTGTTCTTGGCCTTGGGTAATCAGACGCTCCACGATGATCACATCTTTCCAGACGCCATCGAGCTTGGCATGTTTTTCATAAACGCCCACTTCCCGGAACCCGAGTTTTCGAACGAGCGATCGACTGGCTTGGTTCTCGATGAAAATACGAGAGAGCAGTTTCCAGAACCCGGCGTTTGCGGCTGCGTCGATCAGAGCGCTTAAAGCTACTCGCCCGATTCCGTTGCCGCGATGCCTGCATAACATTCTCTGGCACGGTACGGAAATGTTGCGGCAAATGCGACGACTTGGCCGGCGCGCTCGATAACGACGACAGGATCAATCCCGTCGAACCATGGCTCGATTTCCGCGGCGGAACGAAGCCGGGTCTCAAATGTGGCCGTACGATCCGCAATCCCTTCGTTATGGATCCCGGCAATAGCCTCGGCATCTGCGACCATGGCGCGCCGGAAAATTTCAATCACACGGGAATTATACAGATCCAAACCGGAACGTTACACTTTTCCCGATATACTTTTCAGAGATGCTGAAATCCACCATTTTCCGCGAATACGACATTCGCGGGATAGCCAATTCCGAACTGCTCGACGACGGCGTTACGGAGCTCGGGAAGGCCATTGGAACCCTGTTGCAGCGCCGCAATTCGCGCAAAATTACGCTGGCGAGGGATTGCCGGCTAAGCTCGGACCGGCTGCGCAATGCGCTCATCTCCGGGCTGAAATCGACCGGCTGCGACGTGACCGATGTGGGCGTTGTTCCGACTCCGCTGCTCTACTATTCCGTGTTTCATTTCGGGGCGGGTGGCGGAATCATGATCACCGGAAGCCACAATCCGTCGGAATATAACGGTTTCAAGGTGGTTTCGGGCAATTCCACGATCCACGGCGAGGACATCCGGCAACTGCGGGCGATGATCGATAGCCAGGATTTCATTGAAGGGCAGGGCTCCGAGACGATGGCCGACGTCATCACGCCCTATGTCGAAGAGATTAGCTCTCAGTTCGTATTCGACCGCCGGATTAAAGTGGTGGTGGACGCGGGCAACGGAACAGGCGGGCCTGCTTTCGAACGTATTCTCGAAAATCTAAACGTCGACGCGACGACTCTTTTCTTCGATATGGACGGGCGATTTCCGAATCACCATCCCGATCCCACCGTTCCAGCCAATCTCGATCAGCTTGTAGCGGCCGTGAAAGAAAAGGGCGCGGACCTCGGAATCGCTTTCGACGGAGATGCCGACCGAATCGGCGCGGTCGATGAGAAAGGGACGGTGATCTACGGCGATCAATTGATGATCGTCTATTCCCGCGAGATCCTATCGCGCAAGCCGGGCGCCACCGTGATCGGGGAAGTGAAATGCTCGCAGCAGTTGTACGACGATATCCGCGACCGCGGCGGCAACGGGATTATGTGGAAGACCGGGCACTCTCTGATAAAGGCCAAGATGAAGGAGACGGGCGCCGAGCTTGCGGGTGAAATGAGCGGCCACATGTTCTTCGCCGACCGCTATTTCGGCTTTGACGACGCGCTCTACGCGGCCTGCCGGTTGATCGAAATCGTTTCAAAATCGGGCAAGCCGCTTTCCGCGCAGTTGGCCGGTCTGGCGAAAACCGTTACGACGCCGGAAATTCGCGTGGATTGCGCGGATGAACTGAAATTTCGCGTGGTGAGCCGAGTGACGGAGCACTTTAAGGAGATCTACGACGTGACGGACGTAGACGGCGCGCGGATAAACTTTCCGGCCGGATGGGGACTGGTGCGCGCGTCAAATACTCAGCCCGTTTTGGTCCTCCGGTTTGAAGCGGAAACGCAGAAGCTGCTGGACGGGTATCGCAAGGAAGTGGAAGACGCGGTTCAGGCGGCACGGTAGAATTTCGCGGTACCTTTTCGAACACCCGGAGTCCTATACACATGAAATTTACACTTTCTCTCATGTGCTTGGCGGCGCTTCCTTTAGCGGCGCAAGACAAACAATTGAATTGCGACGACCATTCCTTTGGTGGATCTCGCGCGCACTTTTGTGAAATCCGCGAACAGACAATTCCGTCGACTGGCCGCCTGACCGTCGATGGGCGCGTTAACGGGGGCGTGTCCGTGAAGGGTTGGGATCGCGCCGACGTGCTGGTGCGGTCACAGGTTCAATCGCAAGGCGACAACGACGGCGACGCCAAGGCGATCGCGGCGCAGGTTCTGGTTCACGCGGCCGGTGGCCAAGTGGCGGCGGACGGCCCGTCGGGTAAGTCATGGGGCGTCTCTTATGAAGTGTTTGTCCCCATGCAGACGGATCTAAACCTGACGGCGCAAAATGGTGGCATCAGAATCGACCATGTACATGGGAACATTGAGTTCTCGACGCACAATGGAGGCGTGCATCTCACGCAAGTGGCCGGCAATGTGAAGGGCCAGACGCAAAATGGCGGAGTGCATGTGGAGTTGGCGGGCAATCGCTGGGACGGCGCCGGGCTGGATGTCAAAACGCAGAATGGCGGGGTTCACGTGGCAATGCCGGCCGGCTATTCGGCGCATCTGGATGCGAGCACGGTAAACGGCGTAGTGCATAGCGATTTCGCGGAGCTCGTCAGTGAGAAAACAGGCGGGAAGCGGCAGCGGCAGGTCAGCAAAGATTTGAACGGCGGCGGAGCCCCTCTCCGCCTGACGACCGTGAACGGCGGCGTGCATCTGCAGAAGTCTTGAATACGCGGAGATGTGGCGCGGGCACGAGTGCCTGCGCCACACAAACTTATCTGCTTCGCCGCTGTGATAACATTCCGGCGATGCGAATTCATGTTCTCGCTTTTGCCGTTTTGCTGCCCGCGCTGTTCGGTGCCGACATGCGATCGGGCGGCGTCAAGCGGC
>JALYXS010000057.1 GCA_030946965.1 Acidobacteriota bacterium | reverse complement strand
GTTTTACGTCAGCAGCGAGAGCAAGGATCTGCTCGACGTAGTGGATCGAAAGACGGGCAAAATTCTGCGTAGCGTCCCCATCGGACGACGCCCGAACAATGTCGCGATCACGCCCGACGGCCGCCGGGTTTACGTCTGCATCCGCCAGGAGTCCTGGGTCGATCTGGTGGACACCGCGTCGCTCGAGAAAGTGAAGAGCGTCGAGGTCGGCAAAGGGCCGCATAACGTCTACTGCACGCCGGACGGCAAGTATATGATTGCCACTTCGATGGACGATCATAAGCTCACCGCCATCGGCGTGAAAAGCGAAAAACCGGAGTTCGAAATTCCACTCGAGGGCGTGCCCAGGCCGCTTGCCATGGACGCGCCGCCGAACGGAACGCCCACGCGCCTGTTCGTTCAGCTTTCGAATCTTCACGGCTTCGCGGTTGTGGATTATGCCACCCGCAAGACGGTCGATAAGGTGTTGCTGCCCGATGGGCCCCCCGGCGCTAAACCTCTCATCCCGGCAACTTTCTCGCATGGCATCGCCATCGCGCCGGATCGCAAAACGCTGTGGGTCACGAGCCTGCTCGACAACTCGGTGTCGATCTTTTCGCTTCCCGGTTTGCAGAGAATCACCACCACGCACGTGGGCCACGGACCCGACTGGATGGTCTTCACGCCGGACAACCAGCGCTGCTTCGTCTCGAACGCGGGATCGAACACCGTTTCGGTGCTCGACGTGGCGACGCACAAGGAACTGGCGCAGATCCCCGTGGGCAAGGTGCCGAAACGGATCATCGCCACCGATTAGCGCGCCGGACTGAGTTAAAATGAGCGTTGCCGACATCCTCCTCTTTGGACCGTGCCGGCCGCTGGTTTCTTGCATCCGGTATCCAGGAAGCATCGGGCGGCGTGGCGCGATTCTATCGTTCCGACCTTGCGCGTAACAATCCGGTTTCGACGGAGATTACCGGCTACGCGGCCAGCACGTTGGTGTATCTGCATGACGTAACCGGAGATGCCGCTTATCTGGAACGGGCGGTCGAAACGGCCCACTTTCTCACGCGAACGGCTTGGGATTCCGCGGCGCTAACTTTCCCTTTCGAATATCCAGACACGGCGAAGCTCACGTATTTCTTCGATTGCGGCATCATCATCCGCGGACTGCTTGCGGTTTGGCGAGCCACGCGCGACCGCGAGTTTCTCGATTCGGCCCTGGCCTGCGGACAAGGAATGCTGGCCGATTTCGATTCCGGGGCCGATTTCCACCCCATCTTGCGCCTTCCCGGGAAAGAGCCTCTGGCGCGCGATGCGCGGTGGTCGCGCTCGCCCGGGTGTTATCAATTGAAATCGGCTTTAGGCTGGTACGAATTGGCTGAGGAAACGGGCGACGCGAATCCGCGAAACGCGTATGTACGTCTGCTCGCGGACGCAATCGCGAGCCACCGGGAGTTCCTGCCCGGGCATGCGGACGACGATCGCGTCATGGACCGGCTGCATGCCTATTGCTACTTCCTGGAGGCTCTGTTGCCCTACGCGCGGCGAAGTCCGTTCACGGAGGAGTTTGGCTGGGGAATAGACACCGTGGCGCGGCTCTTGCACAAGATTGCCCCGACGTTCGCCCGCTCCGATGTGTATGCGCAATTGCTGAGGCTCCGGTTGTTCGAGATCGTTCCGCTGGATCTTGAAAAGGCCGAATCAGAAGCCCGGGAACTCGCGAATTTCCAAAGCTCCGATCCGGACATTCGCGTTCACGGCGGCTTCTATTTCGGGAAGAAAGATGGCGCCTTGCTGCCCTTCGTTAACCCTGTATCCACGGCATTCGGCCTCCAGGCACTCGAGATGTGGCGTCAGCGCCGGTCCGGAACACTGAAGCCGTGCCGCCACATGCTGATTTGATCAAAATCGTTTTCGCTTCCGGCTCGGACGATCTCAATCCCTGGCTGATCGACGAGATTGCCGGGATTTATCCCGACCTGCCGCTTTTTGTGGTCTCCGAGTTCCCGCCGCATCGCGGGGAGTGGATTCCCTACCACGTCCATCGCACGCTTCGCGAAAATCTGGCGGCGTGTCGGGCAGCGGTGCACGGGCGAAAAATACGGCTTGCCGCGGTGATGCTTCAGCCCAATATGCCCTACCGCCGCATGCGTTTGATCGCCTTGCTCATGTCACCGGTCGGGTTCATCGCCTACAACGAACATCTGGGTTCCTTTATGCTACGGCCCCGGAATGTCAGCACGATGGCTCGCCACGCGATCTGGCGGACGAAAAACTTCTTTCGATGGCAATCGCGCCCCGGCGGACATGCCTATACCTGGGTCTGGCGTGCCACTCATCCGCGCGCGGCGAAAATCCCGCTGCTGGCAGCCGCGGCCCGCTTGGCTGCGTGGAGCCGGATTCCGTTCGCGGCGAAAGGGGGAGCAATTGCTGTTTCTTCGCCGAAGGCCGACGGAGTGTCCGTTGTAATTCCATCCCGCAATGGCAAACAACTGCTCGAGCAAATGCTGCCGACCTTGCTGCGGGAGCTAGGCAAATTGGTGTCCGAAATCGTGGTTGTCGATAACGGTTCCGACGACGGCACCGCCGCATGGCTCCAGGGCAACCATCCCGAAATTCGCGTGGAGAAATCCCCTGCCCCCCTCTCCTTCGCTCAAGCCGTAAATCGCGGAATTTCGATCGCGCGCTATTCGCATACGTGCCTTCTGAACAACGACATGCTGGTGCTACCCGGCTTTTTCCCGCCGCTGCTCGAAGCTTTCCGAACGATCCCCCACCTGTTCGGCGCAACCGCGCAGATCTTTTTTCCGCCAGGAATTCGCCGCGAAGAAACCGGCAAGGCAGTGATGCGCCAAGTACGCCGCGACGATTTTCCCGTCCGCTGCGACGAGCCGATCCTCGGGGAAAATCTCAGCTACGTCCTGTACGGGAGTGGAGGATGCACGCTCTTCGCGACCGAAAAACTTCGAGCGCTTGGAGGGCTGAACGAAATTTACAAACCCGCTTATGTCGAGGACCTGGATCTCGGCTATCGGGCATGGCTTCGAGGCTGGCCCACGGTGTTCGTCGCCCAGGCCCAAGTGGAACATCGCCATAGGGCTACGACATCGAAGTACTACTCGCGTCAGCAACTTGAAACATTTGTCGAGATCAATTACTTGAAATTTCTGGCGCAGGCAGTCACATCGCCCCGAATCTTTCGCCGCCTCTGGAAACAAGCCATTGATCGATTGCAAATCCTTGGGGTGGCAGACAGCAAATCCGCGGACGTCGCGCTGGCTGAGGCTTGGAGGATTCCCAGCCGCTATCGGCGATCTTCGGCCGCTACCGTGAATGAGGAACAGATCCTGGCGTTGACCTCCGGGGATGTCGCCATTTTCCCCGGCCGTCCCAAATGTAAACCCCATTCTATTCTCGTTGCTACACCGTATCTACCATTCCCTCTGTCACATGGCGGGGCTGTTCGTATGTTTAACCTCGTCTCTCGAGCAGCGGCCGATTACGATCAGATCCTAGTCGCATTTACCGATGAACTTGCGGCCTCTCCCGAAGAGTTGCTCGCTGTTTGCGCGGAAATCATCCTAGTCCGCCGGAAGGGAACCCACTTTCGCAGGAGCGCTCGCCGACCGGATGTCGTTGAGGAATTCGACGCTCCGGCATTCCATGCCGCCCTGAAGCAAGCTGTCGAAAAATGGTCGCCCGCCGTGGTGCAACTCGAGTTCACGCAGATGGCGCAGTACGCAGGGGCGTGTGGTCCAACCCCGACCGTCCTGGTGGAACACGACATCACCTATGACCTTCAACAGCAACTTCTAAGCCACAGAGAAGATTGGGAGGTACGTCGTCAATGGAGGCAATGGAAATCGTTTGAAACCGATGCCTGGACGAAAGTGGACCAAGTGGTCACGATGTCCGAAAAAGATCGTCTCCTGGTCGGCGAAAAGGCGCTTTCCCTACCTAACGGCGTGGACGTGGACCGGTTCCGGCCAACGGACCGCCCACCCGAGCCGGGCAGACTCCTGTTTATCGGTTCCTTCGCGCACCTTCCCAACCTGCTGGCGCTCGATTTCTTCCTGCATGAAGTCTGGCCGCTGCTCGGGGACTTGGATCTCAAGCTCCACGTCATCGCGGGCGCGCGGCACGACTCGTTTCTCCAGCATTACAATCACCCGCGTTTATCCAGAAATATCCGGCAGCCCGGAATCGAAGTCGAGGGTTTCGTCTCCGACGTTCGCCCGGCCTATGAACGGGCCAGCCTGGTGATCGCGCCGTTGATCGCCTCCGCCGGGACTAATATTAAGATTCTGGAAGCGATGGCGATGGGAAAAGCCATCGTCAGCACGCGCGCCGGAATCAACG
>JALYXS010000052.1 GCA_030946965.1 Acidobacteriota bacterium | reverse complement strand
CTTCAGCCGCCGGAGGACGTAGCCGTTCTTGCTGGTAAAAGGGTCGTCTCCGTCCGGCGGTTTCAGACCGAACGAGGTGCAGACATCCGACAGATCGTACGCCTTGATCGGATAGAGGGCATCCGCGATGGCCTGTTCTAATTCAGTGGCTTTCGGCATGGATTCGGGAAACGGAATCGTCAAGGCAGCAGGTTTCGCTTTGCCATCTGCCGGCGCGCCACCGGCCAGAAACCCTCCAGATCAAAGCGGCCATCGCGATCACCATCAGCATAACCAGACCGGCGTGTATGCCGCTGTATCGCAGGAACTCGGCCTGATCCGAGGAGTCCTACCACCATCCGAGTGGTGATACGGCGCAGTACAACAATCAGATCAGAAGAGCGCAAGTCTCGATAAACGTCGCGGCCACGAGACCCAGACTCCAGATCGCCCAGCGCCGGGCGGCGAGATAGTTCGCCAGCCACCAAGCCACGAGAGCGAGATCGCCAGCCGCCGAGAACCAGACCCAGCCAATCTGGCTCCCCACGGGAGCCCGGGTCACGACGTGCGTCAGATGAAATTCCGGCGGAACACCGGAGGTTCCCCAGCCCACCAGGAAGTGGTCCAACTCGTGGACGAGCAAAGCGCTCACAAAAAGAGGTGCCGCGATCACGGCGTACCAGGGCGTGTGCCTGCCTATCATCTTCGCTTCGGTCAAATGGCGCTCAGGCTCAACATGTTCCTATATCGGCCGCCCAGGATGCCATTCGACCCACAACTCGACGGCTTCGTGTTTACCGCGTCCACCGCGGCAGCGCGACCATCCCGGTGTGGAGGACTGTTCCCGGTGGGCCGCCGAAGACTTTTGCGAACGACGGGCTGGGGTTACCGGTCCACGCGCTAAAGCCCGCGTAAGTTTCCATTGTCGAACATGATCGGTAGGCTCAGATTCCGATCTGCCCTGCTAATCGGGATCTATGGGGAAAAACGCTTCCCGCAGCAGATTATCGGATCCGCTCCAGAAATGCGGCAGTTCATGATCTATGGGGAAAAGTGTTTCCCGACCAGAAAATTCTCAAACTCGCGAGTTCAACGTCGCAGGTTTATCCCGATTCCAAAAGGTATTTACCCCTTAGAAATCTCCTGATGTTGATTCGGGAGCAAACTCGACTTGGGATCTATGGGGAAAAATGTTTCCCACACCGAATTTTTGAATTGGCCAATCCTGGCGCAAGCAGGGCGTACCGATGCGGGACGGCACTCATTCCCTAAAATCTCTTTCGTTGTCGGGTACTTCACTCGGACTCGTTGCTGAGGAACCTCTCAGTGGAACCGCTGTAGATTCTTGGGCAAAACTCAAGCTGCCGAAGACGGAGAAGCCTAGCGTTGGGGAAGGATTTCCAGCAAAAGCCCATCTAAGGGCGTCGCGGTAGAAAGAGTCAGCTGCCTCCCGATCAAAGCTGAGATGGGGGAAGCGCTTCAGAAAACAACTGCTCAATACAAGCTCCGACTGGGACCGTTCACGACCCGAGTCCGGGATCAGAGTGTCTAACCGGGAAGGGTGATCATCTGCTACCAGAGTTGCTACCACTCGCCAGAAAAACCAGCCCAAATCAGGATGAAGGAGGAGCAAAGCGAAGCGGTTAAACTATTGACGTATATGGAAAAGTGGAGATCTATACGAAGCTGCCGTAGAACTCATAACCCAAAGGTCGCAAGTTCAAATCTTGCCCCCGCAACCAACCCGTTCAACCCCAGCAACCAACCTTTCAATCTGTTGCACTGGTGTCCAAATTAGGCGACGAGACCGTTAGCAGTTGTTGAGAGTAAAGGGCTATCGGGAGCAATGGAGAGAAATCCGCAAAGCGGGTTGGGTGCTGTCCAAACATCAGACGCTCCAGGCCAGCGATAGCTGGGGCGAATCGTCGTCACGGATCGGAATCGGCTCGAATGGCGATTCCAGCCAGAGCCAGAGATCCCGATATACAACCAGAGCCAGAGATCCCGATATACAAAGAGTTGCTGGCGCAAAAGCGCGACCAGGCGCGAGAGGCTCCACGGGAACTTTGCCTGCAATTGAAGGAACTTGACGGCCAGCAAGGCAATCAGTGCTGTCCAAATCTGAGTCTTGAGCGCGTTAGCGGTAGTACCAACGAAAGTTTTGATCCGTAGGTTCTGCTTCAGGGCTTTGAATAGCAGTTCTATTTGCCATCGCTGTTTGTAAATGGAAGCGGTTGTGACCGCTTCCAAGTCCAGTTGATTGGTAAGGAAGACCAGTTCCTTCTGAGTCGATGCATCCCAGTAACGCACGCGCCGCAAGAAGGGAGCCTGCTCGGAGGAGGCTTGCTTCTCCAGCACGATAATCTCGTCGGAAAAGACGCCGTCACCCGCCGGTTGCCGCTGCTCCACACCATGTAGGTAGCGTTGTCCTTCAACCGGGTAACGAACTGAACGCCTTCTTCGGTGAGCCTCTGAAACCACCCGTAATCGGTGTAGCCGCGGTCGAAAACCAGCATCGTGCCGCGCTGGAAGCTCAGCGTTCGCGCCACTTGGATCTCATGCACCTTACCTTCGGTAATCACGGCGTAGCAGGGTAGATAACCATCCTGGTCAAGCAGCAGATGCAGCTTCACCGCTCCCTTCGTAGTCCGGAACTGCGCCCAATCGAATATTGAGGCGCACAGATCGATCACCGTCGCGTCCAGACTCGGCAGCTTCCCAGGCAAGCCCAGTTTTGCTCCGGCTTTGGCCACTCCCAATCGCTTTTGGCAATCCGACAATAACTGGTGGAACACCGTCTCGAACAGTTTCCCAAGGCCAGTGACTGTTGGCGTAGGCAAGAGTCGAGGCGCGCCGGTGCATCAGGCAAACCCAGATGCCCCGAGCGGCATTGGGAAGGCGTCCTTCGCATGGACTGGTTGGAGCACGGGAATGTTCGACTTCAATAATGACGGATTGAAAGATATCTTCGTCGCGAGCGGCCACGTCATGGACAACGCTGAGTTGTCCTCCAGCCGCCAGTCCCGGCAACCGAACATCGTATTCGTGAACAAAGGTTCGGGGAAGTTCGAAGCGCAGTTGCTTCCAGGGGCCGGTATGCATCGAGGCGCGGCGTTCGGTGATTTCGACCGTGACGGCCGCATGGACGCCGTGGTGACGCGATTGAATCAGGAGCCGTTTGTGCTTCGCAACACGACCGCTTCAGGGAATTGGATCGCTTTCCGCCTGATTGGGCATAGGAGCAACCGCGACGGGATTGGTGCAGGGCTGCATGTCATATCGGCTTCAGTTGAGCAGTGGAACCGCGTGACCACCTCGGTGGGTTACGGTTGTTCGAGTGACCGCGTGGTCCATTTCGGGTTGGGGAAAGATAGGAATGTCCGGTCCGTTGAGATCCGGTGGCCTTCCGGGATTATTCAGACCGTGCGAGACCTCCCTTCGAATCGCTACGTGACGATTGAGGAGAATCCTAATCTAGTAGAATATAACCAGTTATGACAGCAGCCGCCCGGCGCTTTTCGATTCTCCTCGGGTACGCTTTATGTGCGGCAACAATCAGCGCTGACGAGAATCCGGCCACTATCGAACCGCAGTATTTCGCGGGTCACGTGTATCCTGTCCTTCAGAAGGCGGGCTGCCCGTCGTGCCATAGTTCCGATGGGGTCGCCTCCGGTACACGGCTGCACTTCCCCGAAGCGGATGCCGCGCCGTCCCAAGTGAATCGTTTCGGGAAGTCTCTGGCGCTTTTGGTGGACCGCAAAGCCCCTGACCAGTCGCTTCTGCTGAACAAGCCGACGAGACGCATGCCGCATGCGGGCGGGAAGCGCATAACGCCAGGCTCGCCGGAGGAGGCTGTCTTGCGGCGCTGGATGAATTATCTGGTCACGCTGCCGCCCGCGGAGACAGTGGCAACAAACACCGACCTGGAAGCGCCAACCGTGAAGACCGTTCCGGTCCTGCGGCGTCTCACTCACGCGCAATACAACAACACGGTCCGCGATCTCCTGGGTGACGACAGCCGCATTGCCGATCAGTTCCCTCCGGAAGATTTCGTAAACGGGTTTAAGGACCAGTTCCAGTCGCAGAGTATTTCGCCGCTGCTGGCGGAATCATACAGCATGGCGGCGGAGAAACTGGCCCGGAATGCTTTTCGCGGAGGCGATACCCACCACCTGATCCCGTGTAAAGCGGCGACCCCGGCCGATGCCGAGTGCCGGGACAAGTTCGTCCGGGGGTTCGGTAAGCACGCTTTCCGCCGCCCTATGACCGCGGATGAAGTGAACCGTTATGGCCGCCTTTTCACTTCCGAAGCCGCTGGACAAAGGAGCTTCCTCGCGGGAGCCAAAATCGTTGTGGAAGCGATGCTGCAATCGCCCGCCTTCCTGACGCGCGCGGAAAACGGAGCCGTTCCTCAATGGACGGCATATGAGACTGCCAGCCGTCTCTCCTATTTTCTTTGGAATACGATGCCGGACGCCGCGCTTGTGCAGAGCGCCGAATCGGGCGAATTGAACTCCGCTTCCGGCATCGAACATGTTGCGCGTGGAATGCTGAAGGACCCTCGGTCGCGCTCCGCCGTGGACGAATTTATCTCGCAATGGCTTCGGTTCGATCGTGTCCTGGGGATGGTGAAAGAACGCCGCCTTTTCCCCAATTACACTCCGGAACTGGCGATCGCAATGGCGGAAGAACCGCGCCGCCTTGCGTCTGACCTGGTCTGGAGTAACGGCGACTTCCGCAAGCTGTTCTCCGCGGACTACACGTTTGTGAATTCCGATCTGGCCGCGCTTTATCAGCTACCGGCCCCTGCAACGGAATTCGGGCGCGTTGCGCTTCCCGAAAAATCCGGCCGCGCGGGAATTGCCGGTCAGGCTTTGTTCCTAGCCTCCACCAGCAAGCCGGAGGAAACCTCCCCTACGGCGCGTGGCCTCTTCGTCCGTGAACAGTTTCTCTGCCAGGAAGTTCCGCCGCCGCCGCCCGGGGTCAATACGAATCTACCGGCGCTGACCAAGGCCCGGCCCAAAACGAATCGGGAGCGCTTGGCCAGCCATACCACTAACGAGACGTGCGCCAGTTGCCATTCGCTCATCGATCCTATCGGCTTCGGGCTTGAGAAGTACGATGCCATAGGACAGCGCCGCGAAAACCTGAAGATCACATTTTTACCCGGTCACGGCGATAAGGGAGAGAAAACGGAAACCGTTGAGCTCGATCTCGATTCGGATGGCTTCATCGCCGGCATTCCCAATTCCAAGTTCACTACGCCGCGCGAACTTGGCCTGGTACTCGCGCAGAGCCGCCAATGTCAGGAATGTATCGTCAAGCAATTATTCCGGTACGCCGCCGGACGCCGCGAGACCCCCAATGACCGGCGCGTTATCGAAAAGGCCTACGATCAATTCAAAGAGTCGCAATTCCATTTTCAGGAACTAATGGTCTCTTTGATCAGGTTGATGGTTTTCCCCCCAACCGGGAAGGAGAGCAATGTCCTCAGTTCTAACTAAGAAACGAACGATTTCCCGCCGCATGCTGTTGAAGGGAATCACCGCGATTGTCCAAGCCCCCGTGTGGGTGGGCCTACCGCCACTGGCTGCCATGTTTAACAGCAACGGAACTGCATATGCGTCGGAGAAGGAAATTCCCACGCGTTTCGTCCTCTGGTTCAATGGCAATGGAATCACGGAGAAATATTGGATCCCGCCTGATACGGGAACCGGCTATGTGATGTCGCCATGCCTCGCGCCCTTAGCGCCGTTGCGCGACCACTTTCATGTCATCACCGGACTCGATAATCCCGCGGCCCGCCTGCCCGGGCCGGGAAACGACCACCACCGCTCCATGAGCGCGCTGATGAGTGGTACCCAATTCACTGGCCGCGGAACGGGCGGCGCGTCGGTAGACCAAGTGATTGCCAACAAGATCGGCGGCGAAACCCGTTTCCGGTCGCTCCAGATCGGCGTATCTCAGGAATCGTTCGGGGAAAGCATCCAGCGCAATATGAGCTGGGCGGGCCGGGACCGCGCCTTGCCGCCGGAGATGATTCCATCGAAGCTTTTCGAGCGGCTTTTTGGCGCCCGGGATGCAGGATGGCTCAATCGGAAGCGCAGTATCCTGGATGCCGTCGGCCAGGACGCAACGACGTTGAAGAAGGAACTCGGCCGCGAGGACCAGACCCGCCTGGATGAACACCTCTCCTCCATTCGCGATGTGGAACGATCCATCGCGAGCTTGCCGCCCGAGTACCATCGCATAGACCCGCCCGAAGCCGACGGCGATATGAAAGACTGGCCGCGCATCGCCAAGCTGCAAAGCGATTTGCTGGTTCACGCGCTGGCATCCGGACAAACCCGCGTGGCATCTTTCATGATGACCAAATGCCAGGGTCTTTCGCGTTTCCCGTGGCTTGGCTACACGGCAGCACGGCACCACGATTATACGCATAGGGACGGCAACGCCCCCGGAGCGGATGGCCCCGACGGGCAGCGCATCATGCGCGATATTAATCGTTGGCACGTCGAAGAGTTTGCCTACTTGCTGGGAAAGATGAAGGCTACGCCGGAGGGCGGCAAGACGCTGCTGGACAGTTGCGCGATTGTGTATGCGCACGAACACGCCGAAGCCAACGATCACAAGAACAACGGCATGTCCCTGATTGTGGCGGGCCACGCGGGAGGCCTGAAGACAGGCTTGCACACCCGCACTACCGGGACTGTGGCGGACCTTTATCTCGCGGTGGCGAACCGCTCTATGGGAGCCAAGCTCGACGGCTTCCCCAGCGCTAAAAAAGAACTCGGCGGCGTATTCGCGTAATCATAGTCAGGAGCAAACGGTTCCCTGACGGTTACGGCTCGGAATGCATTACCGAGCAGTTTGTTTTAGCTTGACGAAGTTTGGCCACTGCCGCCGCACTCACGTGAGTTCCCGTGAGATCGATCCAACGGACGTTCGGTAGAGCTGTCAACGTTCCTAACACGTCGTCGCCCACACGCGACGCGTTTGACAGATCTAAGTTCTCCAGTTTCGGAAATGCGGGCAGCGTGGCCAGTCCCTTGGCGGTGATTTGGGTGGCGCCCAGGTCCAGCGAACGCAGATTAGCCAGGCTGCTAAGTTTGTTAAGACCCGCATCGCTGATCTTCGTCCCATGCAGATTCAAACTACCCAGTTTGGTCAGCGTGCCGATTGCCTCCAGGCCCTGGTCCGTAACGCTGGCTGACCACAAACCCGAATCGGTGCGTTGAGTCCCGCTCACGTCCAGGCTGGTCAGGGAAGGAACCAGCCGCAGTGAGTTCAATCCGACGTCCGAAATCTTGTTCCCCCCCACGGACAATGACTTCAAGTTCGTAAGGCCTGTAAGAGCTTCGAAGCCCCCATCCGTCACCAAGGCATAGCCGATGTCGAGTGATTCCAGCGATGTAATGCCCGCCAGATGCTCGATCCCGGTATCGGTCACTTTCGTCCCACGCACATTCAGCGCGCGCAGGTGCTTCCAATTCTTCATCGCGGCAAGTGCACCGTCCCCAATCTGCTCCGCAAAGTACAGATTCATGGATTCCACATTGGGCAGCGTTTTCAAGTGCTCGAACCCGATGTCGGTGATGCGCGTGTGCGAAAGGTCAATACGCTTCAGGTCTCTTAATACGCCGAGCGATTCCAGACCGGAATCGGTAATCCAGGAAAGCCGGAAGTCCGCCTCAATGACTTGGCCGGCATGATCGCGCACCAGCTTACCGCCTTGATTCGTGGCCCAATCCTCGGACAAATGAACCGCGGCGATTGCCGTTACCGCAGTGCAAATTGAAATTAGAACCTTCATTCAGCTATGCCTCCGGTTCGGCAGCGCGGAATCTTCGTCGAAAATAATCCGGCACTGGGGCAGCATCTTCTTCAACGATTCGTAAGCCTTCTCCGTAACCAGCGTGTGATAAAGGTTCAGCAGGCGCAAGTTCGGCATCCCGCGCAAGGTTTCAATGCTGGCATCGGTCACCCCGGCGCTATCGAGGCGCAATTCCGTCAGGTTTGGGAGAGACTGCCGCAGCGTGGCCAAGCCCTTGTCCGATACGGTGGTGTAGTCAAGGGTCAGGATTTTCAGCGCTGTCAAGTTCGCAAGCGCGTCCACGCCCGCGTCGGAAACTCGCGTGCGCGCCAGTTCCAGATGCTCCAGCTTGTGCAGTCCTGCGATCTGCCGCAGCCCCTCGTTTGTCAGACGTGCGTAATTCAGGTCCAGCTCCATCAATTGCGTCAGGGGCTTCAGGTGCGCCAATCCCGCATCGCCGATATCCGTGGAGCTGAGATCCAGGTGATGCAGCCCGGAAAGCGGTTCCAGCTCAGCTATACCGGCATCGCTGATGTTTGTATAGCTCAGCCGTAGCGCATGAATGGATTTCAGCCCCGCGATACTCCGCAGCCCTGTGTCATTCACGGGAGCGCCTGAAAGTTCAAGTTCTTCAATGGGGAGAGCCGTCAAGACCGCAAACCCAGGGCCTATTACCTGAGAGTTGTTCAACACCAGCCTGTGAAGCTTAGTCAAAGAGCTCAGCTTCGCGACTGCTCTATCGGTCACCAGGGTGTTGCTGAGATCTAATTCCTGCAGGCCGGTAAGCTCCGCGATCCACTGCGCGCCCACATCCCCCACCTGCGTAGTCGCCAGCGAAAGTCTATCGAGTGAAACGAGCGGTCTAAGGAACGCCACCTGCGAATCGGAAACCGGCGTGCGTGAAAGGTCGACTTCGCGCAAGCGGTTCTCGCGCACAATCGTCCGGCCGCCCAGCTTCAGCACCCAAGCCGCAATTGCCTGATCGTCGGCGCCCTGCGGCTTCGTCTGGCGCAGCGTCACGTCCTTCGCCGATTGTACGCTGCTGTCCTCGAACTCCACCACGCATTTGGGCACAGCCGCGTGGAAGGCCTCCACGCCCCCCGAGGTCACGCGCGTGTAACGGAGGTCGAGCGAAGTCAGCCTGCTTAGCGTCTTAAGTCTGTCGAGACCGGAATTGGTCACCTGCGTTCGATACAGGTTCAAATCCTCCAGGTCGCTGAACCCGGTAAGATACGCGATGCCGTCGTCAGTCACCTGCGAGCCAAGCACATTCAAGCTACGCAGCTTCTTCAGCCCGCGTAGGAACTGCAAGCCGGCATCTGTAATCTTCGTGCCGTAAAGGTCTAACGATTCCAGTTCCTGCAAGGCCTCGATGTTCTTCAAGCCGGCGTCGGTCACGAAAGTATTCCGCAGCGAAAGGCGCCTCAGATGCGGCATGCCGCGCAGGTACTTCATCCCCTCGTCTTTGAACGGCGTTTCGCTCAGGTCGAGTGATCGCAGATTCACGAATGGCGCGAGACTTGCGCCAAGAACCCGGGTCTGCGTCAGCCGCAGTTCCTGGATTTGGGTCAAGTCCTTCAAATAAGCCAAGCCCTTGTCCTGCACGTTGATATTCGTTAGAAAATGGAGGCTGAACCACAGCTTCTCCAGGTGGCGCAGATTGGAGAGCGACGCGAAAGCCTCATTCGCATCCAGCTTGCTTCCGGCGCCGGGGTTAAAGCTCGGGCCGGGCAGCAGAAGTTCGCGCAGATCCGAGAGGCCGCCCAGATTAGCTACGTCTTGCGGATCGATTGTGGTCCCGATCAGATCGACCGCGAGTACTTGAACGTCACCGTCCGGAAGGTCCACAACCTTGCGAATGGCGCCCTTGTGCCCGGCGATCTGAACGTTGCCGCCCTGCCGGATCACCCATTCGGCCGCGGCGTGATTGGAAAGCATGTTGGAAAGCGCCTTCTGTCCCGCCGTCCCAGGCTTACCGGGGCCGTAAAGAATGGAGCCTGGGCGTGCTCCTGTATGCTTGCCCGCATCCAGAACCAAGGTTCCATTCACCAGTACGTACTGCACGCCGGTGGCGTATTGATTGGGCTGTTCCCACGTGGCGTTGTCGATAATCTTCGCGGGGTCGAATACCGTGATGTCCGCCCACATGCCGGGCCGCAGCAGGCCCCTGTCGAAGACGTGGATCTTCACCGCGTTCGCGGAAGTCATCTTGCGGATGGCCTCTTCGAGAGAGATCACCTTCTCATCGCGCACATAGCGCCCCAGAACGCGAGGGAACGTACCGAAATAGCGCGGATGGGGATGCCCTTCCGCGGTGGGCCCGTCCGTTGCCACCGCGGTACCGTCTGAGCCGATCGAGACGAACGGCTGGCGGAGTGCGTAGCGCATGTCATTCTCGTCGTGATGGAAGTAAATAGTGGGAACGGAGCCTTTGTTGTCCTCCAGCACGCGAAACAGGACATCGATGGGCTTGCCGCCCAGCGACTGGATCACCTCATTCATGCGATGCCCTTCAAATTTCTTGTACTCGGGATTCGAAAACGAAACCAGGAGCATTCCTTCCCAACCTCCGGTCGCGGTGTAGTGGTTGTACCAATCCGAGCCCGATATCCCGTGTTCAATCTCGTCCTGCAAGCGCGTCCGCAGAGCCGGATCCTTCAAGCGTTTGAGCATTGCGTCTACGCCGCCTTCGTGCGCCCAAGGGGGGATGATAGCCGAGAGATTGTTTTGTCCAGCGCGGTACGGATATACATTCGCCGTCACGTCCTGGCCGGCATCGCGCGCATTCTGGATTTTCGCTACGAGTTGATCCATCCTCCCCCACAGCTTCCGGTCCGCGAGCTTTAGATGAATGATGTCTACCGGCACTCCCGCGCGGCGGCCGATTGCAATCGCTTCAGCTACCGATTCGAACACGCCTTGCCCTTCCGTCCGCATGTGCGTGGAATAAATCCCGCCGCTTTCCCCCGCAACCTTGCACATGGCGACGAGCGTATCCGTGTCGATCCAGGAGCCTGGCGGGCCACTGAGCGAACTGGCGACACCGAGCGCTCCCTGCCGCATCGCCTGCTGTACCAGCGCTTGCATTTCCACCAATTCCGAAGCGGCAGGCGGTCCAGCGCGTTCACCGCGCACATAGGTCCAGATCTGGCTCGATCCCACATAAGTGCCTATGTTCGTCGAGATGCCCTGCTTAAGCAGCCGCGCGAAGTACCCCGCAAAGTCCGTCCAGTTCACATCCGCTGATTTGTCCTGCTGCTTTCCCCCAACCGGGGCCGCCGATCCGCCTTCGCCCAGGATCATCGACGTAACGCCTTGCCGAACCATGCTCTGTGCGTCGCCGTCCCGCAGCAACGAGTAGTCGGAGTGATTGTGAACATCGATAAATCCGGGCGTCACAACCAGGCCCTTTGCGTCGATTACACGCTTGCCCTTGGCGGCCGGCAACCTACCCATCGCAGCGATCTTTCCCCCCCGGATTGCGAGATCGCCTGAGAACCAAGGATCGCCTGTGCCATCGACAATGCGCCCGTTTCGGATCACGACGTCAAAATCCTGGGCAGACGCAAGCGCCACCGCCGCAGTCAGCAGAACAACCCACTTCATGAACTAATTCTACCGAGTTGGCTCATTCAGCGCGGACATGTGGGAGTACTCCTGAATAACGGCTCGATAAGGGCCGCAGTTCGCGCGTAACGTGGCGAACTGCCTGAATATCTTTCAGCTGGTATCATGCATTCACCGTCACGTCTTAGGAGAAACGGTCGATGTCCGGCGTACTTTCCCGCTATAGCGGCTGGCAGTTGCGGCGGTACTGAAGGTACACATTTAATGCGTGCTCTTTTACTGAATGTCTTTGTGACTGCCGGGTTGCTCTCCGCGGCCACGGTTCATACTGACTTCGACGGCGGATCGCTTGGGCCGGTACGAAAAATCTCCGAGACTCACTTCCGATTAGGAGCCAAAGGCGAGAAAGATCAGGACGGCCGCAACCGTCAGGCGAACTGGTATTACTTCCGAGTGGACAAAGCGGGTTCGCACGAACTGACGTTCGACATTGTCGATTTGGCCGGCGAGTATAACTACAAAGCAAATCGCGGCGCCGTGACGAACGATACGCCGCCCGTCATCAGTTACGACGGCAAGACATGGCGCCACATTAAAAGCTTCGATTACGATCCCGGTGAGCCGAAGCTGATCCTGCACGTCCATCCCACTCGCCGGCGCTTCTGGATAGCCCACACGCCGCCGTATACGAATGACAATCTTGCCCGGTTGGCTAATGAGATCCGGAACAACCCTGCCTTTCACGAAGAGATCGTTGGAAAGACCGCAGGGGGACGCAACATGCTTCTCTGGACGATCGGTGATCCCGGCTTCAAAAACAAGAAAACCGTCTGGCTGATGTTCCGGCAACACAGCTGGGAATCGGGAAGTTCATGGGCCGGAGAAGGCGCAGTCCGAATGCTACTCGGCACGGACGCACAATCGAGAATCCTAAGCGGCCGCATAGTCTGGAAGATCTTCCCGCTTTGCGATCCTGATGGCGTGGCTCGCGGAGGCGTCCGCTTTAACGGGAACGGATACGATCTCAATCGCAACTGGGACGTCTCCGATCCCGCCAAAATGCCGGAAATCGCCGCACAACGCAATGCGATCAAGGCGTGGCTCGACAGTGGCAATTCCATTGATCTCTTCTTCTCACTGCACAATACCGAGACAGCGGAATATCTGCAGGGACCCCCTGAGGGGGCTGAAAATCCGCAGGTAGCCGACCTGGCACAGCGTTTCTTCAAAGCCCTCGCCGAGCATTCCACGTTCGCTCCGACGCAATCGCTGTTCTTTGCCGACAAGACTACAACAGCGGGCCAGCCCGGCCGCATGACCGTCATACAGGGGCTGCACGCCGACTACAAAATTGCGGGTTTTCTTATGGAGCAGCGAATCTCGGTCAATCCGAAGTTAGGGCGTCTTCCTGAAATTCCTGACCGCCTCAAATTTGGCGGAGAGCTGGTCCGGGCCATAGCCAAAACGGTGAGCCCTTAGCCAATCTCAGCGAACCTCGGCCAATGCTTTTCCATGTCACGGCGCGTGTCCGTCTTAGTTATAAAATAGACAACTTAACTCACTGAAGGTCTCGTAGGCCCCGTTGAGGCTTGTGAGCAGGGACAGAAAATGTTTTTCGGAAAATGCGGCGTGTTGCGATTCTTCTTTGTTGCCATTGGTATCGGTCTCACGGCTGCACCCTCTGTTTCGCAGGAGACGCGCGGGGCCATTCAGGGCCGCGTCAGCGATCCGAGTGGAAGCCCGATCCCCGGCGTGGAGGTGGCCGCCACCAACACCTCGACGGGAGTTGTCGCCACTGCGCGGACCAACGAGGCGGGGAACTACACCCTGCCGTACCTGCTCGCGGGCACGTACATGTTGCAGGCGCAATCCGGTGGTTTCAAGAAGTCGATCCGCGAAGGCATCGAACTGCGCATCAATGATCGTGTAGAGGTGAACATTGAATTACAAGTAGGAGAAACAACCGAATCCATCGATGTTCGTGAGGAAACGCCGCTGTTGGACACGGCCAGTGCTTCTTTGGGGCAGGTAGTGGACCAGAGGCGGGTTCTGGAGCTGCCGACTTTTGGCGGTAGTGTGATGGTGCTGGTCCAACTCGCGCCCGGCGTGATCAACACCACGGACATGCGTCTAGCGAAGTCGGGGTCGTTCTCGATCAATAAGAACTCGCAAGTCGCCACGGATGGCGCCGGCCAGTACAACAACGAGTTCACCTTGGATGGCGTGTCCAACACCCAGGCCGAGGCTGGCTCCAGCAGGGTGGGCTTCGTCCCGCCGGCGGCAGCGGTGGCCGAATTCAAGGTACAGACGGCTCCCTTCGATGCCAGCGCCGGGCACACCGTTGGTTCAGTCATCAACGTGAGTACTAAGAGCGGCACGAACGAGATCCGCGGCCAGGCGGAGTGGGCGCTACGAAACTCGGCGTTCGATGCGCCCAATATCTTCCAGAACCGCGCAGGCCAAGCCATACCGCACTACACTGACAACCGATGGGGCATCTTCGCGGGAGGACCGGTCTTTCTCCCGAAGCTCTACAACGGTAAGAACAGAACTTTCTGGTTCTATGGATATCAAGGCAACAAGTTCGGTACCCCGCAATCTTTTCTCAGCACGGTGCCGACCGATGCGATGCGCAAGGGGGACCTGTCGGCTCTGCTGACGTTGGGACCCCAATACCAGATCTATGACCCGATGACGACGGTGGCGCTTCCAGGCGGCAGATTTCAACGCCAGCCATTTCCCGGCAATATCATTCCCACCAGCCGCCTCGATCCTGTGGCCCAGAAGATCCTCTCCTACTGGCCAAGCCCCAACCAGCCAGGTTCCCGCGACGGCAGCAACAACTACTTCTACACGCCCTCGGCGCTTGAGAATACGTGGGATCATCTAGCGCGCTTCGACCACGCCTTCAATCCAAACCATCGCGTCTTCCTGCGAATGCACACCGATTTTTGGGAAGAGAACAAGAACCACACGTTCACTAACACTCCGGCCGCCGGTATCATTCTGAACCGCCACAACAAAGGGTTGGCGTTCGATGACGTGTACGTGATCAATCCCGCGTTTCTATTCAACTTCCGGTACGGTCTGGAGTTTGGAGATTTTCTTGAGCGGCGCGCCAGTCGTGGTTTCGACTTGAGTACGCTGGGATTCTCCTCCCAACTGGTCTCTCTGGTTGCTCCGGCGACGGCCACGTTTCCCAACGTGCAGGTGGGCAACTTAACAGCACTGGGAAGCTGGGAGAGCGGCGATGGAGGGACGGCTTCTTTGACGCACTCGTTTGCGGGGACCTTTACGCGGCTGCTGGGCAGCCACAATGTCCGTTTTGGCGCGGACTCGCGCGTATATCGCCAGAATCTCCGGCGCTTTCCGCTGGATACATCGCCGCAGTTCATCTTCTCCAGCAATTACACGCGAGGCCCGTTGGATACTGCGGCCGCCCCTACCGTGGGCGGTGAACTGGCGGCATTCCTGCTCGGGATTCCCTCGGGCGAACTGGACCGCACCGCGAGCTACGCACAGCAGGATAAATGGTTCGGCGTTTTTCTGCAGGATGACATCAAGATCAGTTCAAAGCTGACCCTGAATGTGGGCCTGCGGTATGAGTATGAGACGCCCGTGACGGAGCGCTACAACCGGTCAGTGAGAAGCTTTGCATTCAATCAGGTGAGCCCGGTTGCGGCGCAGGCACAGGCGAACTACGCGGCCAACCCCCTCCCGGAACTGCCGGCCAGCCAATTCAGGGTGCTGGGGGGCTTAACGTTTGCGGGTGTGAACGGAAACCCGCGAACTTACTGGAACTCGGACAAGCTCGACTTCATGCCGCGGATCGGTCTGGCCTACCAGATTTTCCACAAGACGCTGATACGTACCGGCTACGGCATCTTTTACGATACCGCCGGGGTCAACAAGACCGCCGGCCTGCAGTTCGGCTTTAGCCAGGCAACTCCGATCCAGCCGACCTTAGATAGTGGTCTAACCTTTGTCGCGAGCACCGCAAATCCGCTGCCTTCGGGATTGATCGCACCACGCGGCGCGGCTGGCGGACTCGCCACCAACTTGGGGCAGGCTGTGACGTTCTACCCGACAGATCGACATCGGGCCGACGTACAGCGCTGGTCGTTCGGCGTGCAGCAGGAACTACCCGGACAGTTTCTGGTGGAGGGGACCTATGTGGGCAATCGCGGGACCCGGCTGGGTCTCACCCACCAGCTCGATAACACCCCAGCGCAATATCTGAGCACCAGCCCCACGCGCGATACGCAGACAATCAACTTCCTGAATCAGTCCTTCCCTAATCCATTCTTCGGAACGAACCCAATCTACACGGCAAACACGACGAGGGCGAACCTATTGAAGCCATGGCCGCAGTTCACCGGGGTTTCCGTAGAGCAGCCGATCGGTTATTCCTGGTACCACGCTTTACAGGTGCGGGCGGAGAAACGCTTCTCACACGATTACACGCTGCAGGTGGCTTATACGTGGTCGAAAGCAATGCAGGCTACCGAGTTTCTGAATCCAACGGATACCGTTCCATACCGCTCCATCTCGGATCTGGACCGTACGCACCATCTGGTTGTGACCGGAATCTGGGAACTGCCTTTCGGAAAAGGCAAACGTTTTGGCAGCCACATGGCGCAGCCCCTGGATTTTGTAGCAGGCGGATGGCAGTTGAACGGCATCGTGCAGCGGCAAAGCGGACCGCCGTTAGCGTTCGGCGACGTCTGGACGCTGTTCACCGGCAATCCGAACGATGTGGCGCTCCCAAAAGACGGGCGGAGCGTGGACCATTGGTTCAACGTCAACGCCGGCTTCAATCGCAATTCAGCGCAGGCGCTGGCGAATAATATTCGCGTCTCGCCTTTGCGGTTTAGCGGCATCCGCGGCGATGGCCAAGCTCGGTGGGACCTCTCTCTGATCAAGAACTTCCCGATCACGGAGCGGATCCGAATGCAGTACCGTGCCGAGTGTCTGAATGCCCTGAACCATCCGAATCTATTCACGCCGAACACCGCGGTGACCAGCACGGCGTTCGGGACGATCACCGGCCAGGATGTACCGCGCCTGTGGCAGATGTCACTGACCTTAAAATTCTAATTGGAGACTGGGCTGTATGTTGGTG
>JALYXS010000004.1 GCA_030946965.1 Acidobacteriota bacterium | reverse complement strand
CCGTTTTCAACTTTCGGCAGGCCGCGCAAATCGACTGGATCGAGTAGAACGGCCCGAAGGTCGATCATGTTCAAACCCAAATGCCAAGCCGCCTGGGCGACTACCTTCGATTTGCCGACGCCGGGAGGCCCCCAGATGTGCAGGGGCAATTGTTGCGGAATCAGGCCCCGCAGGGCTTGAGTTAGATGAGATGGTTTCATTATGAGTTCCTTGTGTAGGAGAGATCTGTGGTTTAGAAGCTGCCATTCCGCTACTTCGGCGATTTCTAATCGGAGTGCGGTGGCGACGATTCCGAGACGTTGTTGTTGCGCTTCCCACCGAGTACGATGCGTTCCGAACAGCGGGCTATTGATTTCGAAGAACTCCCGGTCTGAAATCGCTTGTTCCCCAGCCAGAACGAGCGAAAGCGCGTTCGTGTCTGTACGAGGAACTAATGAAATGGATGCCTGCCTGAATGCCCGAATCCAGGACCGAGACTTACTCGACCGGGTACGTGATAAGTCTTTCGTTCAAGAGTGCCGCGTGCGAAGTTGCGAATTAGAGAAACGTGGGGATCGTTAAGTGGGATGGCTCAAACTGCGCATTGGAGACTGCGGCTCCCGACCCTCCCGTGACTATCAGAAGTGCCCGGTTCGGCCACTTTCCTGTGGTCTGCGAGATCGTTATGCGCGGCCATCTCGCAATGCGAGGGTCAAATTGCGGTGGCGCCGTTTTCCGAAAACAGTTCATCTCGCGTCCGGCCCCCAGCAGGCACTTCCGCGCAAGGCAGCAATATGTTGAGATGCTCGGGGAATCCACTCCGTCCGTCGGGCGAGAGCAATTGCAGACTGGCGAGACATCAGAACACCAACCGCAGCTCCACCTGGAGGGCGCGCGGCGTCACGAAATGAGTGCCGCTGAACGTTGAGAGAAAGTTGTAAAGCGCCTCCTTATTCGTCAGATTCAGCGCCGTGAATCGGAGCTGCATCTTGTACCCCTCGGTGTGGAGTAAATCGTCAATTCCCACGCCGGCATCCAGAATGTTCCGCTCGGTAACGCGAGTCGGTCGCAGGTCGTCGTTTTCCTTGCCAGGCGGCGGAATTGACACGCGGGTCGCGCCAAAGACCGCCGAGTTGCAGGACGTGATGGGATTGAATCTGGTGGCGTATACGTCCCCGCAATAGAGACCCATCTGGGCCTGCTCGTCCGCAGGGAGCTTGAGCGCGCTTGCATAATCCGGCACGACACCGGGGAGAGCCAGTCCGCTGTTGAAGCGCCAGGTGAAGGACGCCCAAGGGCCGGATTTTCGGTATTGATATCGGAGAAAGATCGTTTGCTGGAACTCCTCGGAATGGTCAATCCGGAAGACACCGTTATTCGGAACGTTGTTAAACACCAGTCCGCCGATCTCCGGCCCAAAGAAGCGCGATCGGGTGTGGCCCATCACGGTGTAGGCCGAAAAGCCACGAATCTCGGCCAATGTGATCCGCGCGGCGAGTCCGTCGATTTTGGACTTGCGCCAACCGATGGGAAACGTGATGGGCGTGAGGAACAGACTATCGAAATCGAACGCGTTGTGCGTGAACTTCCAGAAGTAATCGGCGTCCACCGACAAGTAGCGGCCAAACGCCTGCGCCAGCCCGGTATTGAACTGGTTGCGCTCTCCGGGCTGTGGCGGCGAGGAGCGGAACGTTCCGAATGGGTTCGAGGCTTGCGGGTTGGCCGCGGCTTCGCTGGCCACGATCAGGTTTTCGTTGTAGGGAGTCTCAAAGAGCCGCGCGTATGACAGGCGGACCACCGTGTTGGTCCAGGGCGTGCGATACGCCAGGCCGAAGCGGGGCTGAAGCTGGTGGCCCTGGCTCAGGCCGTTGTAGCGGTCATAGCGCAAACCCGGATCCAGCGTCAGTCGTCCGAGATGGATTGAATCCTGCGCATAGAAGGCAAGCTCCTTCACGTCCGCGGTACCGTGAAATGTGTAGAGCTGGCCGCCGCGCGTGAGGTCGTAAGGCAAGAGATTCGGGACGAAGGCGGGGTTCGGTTGATAGCCCGCCGCCTCGCACTGACTTCCGGAAAGCGGTTGGGGCGCGGTCACGGCCGCTCCCGCGCTGTTGAGACAAACGGCGTTGTAGGCGGGGTCCGTAATGGCAATATTGAAGCTCTCCCGCAGTAGCGTATGCCAGTACGAACTGCCGATCTTCGCGTTATGAATTCCGTGGGAGTAGGCAACATCGCTGCGGAAACCAACATTGGTCAGATAGCGGCTTTGCGAAAGACTTGCGGGGAGATCCGATAGCAGATTCGCCGATGGAAAATATTGAGAACGATCAAAGCGGATAAACGGGTTCAGCGTAAACAGGGTGCTCGGGCTGATTAAATGAGTCCAGCCGGGCGCGATATTGAAGGAGCGGATCTGCGAGCGTTCATCCTGCCCCGCCGCCTGAGAGTCGAACGTGTTTGGAGTCTGAAACCAGGAGCGAGCCGCGGAGAGGTTGAGGTGAAGACTATCCGCGTTGTTGGGTTGCCAGTCGAGCCGGTCAAAAAACGCCTCCGCATTGCCGTGGTCGTGAAGGGGCAGGAACTCAGGGGTATCCAAAAATCTCCCCGTGCCGCTCACATTCACCGCCGCGAAGTTCCCCCAATGGGCGCCCCCGACGCCGTAAGTGAGGCCTTCAGACCACGTCCCGAACGAGCCGTACTGCGACGATAGGCTGCCAAACGGCTTGTTCCTGCCAAGTCCGGACTGCGTGGTGACGTTGATGATCAGGCTGGTCTTGTCTCCAAACTCCGCGGGCGGCGCACCGGTGATGACTTCCATCGTCTGCACGATCGAGGTGGAGATCTGGTTGGAAAAAACTTTGGCCTGCTGATCGGTGATCGGCTGATTGTCAATGGAGATCGAAGTATCGGCATGCTCGCCCAAAGGATGGGCAAATCCGTTTCCGTCCGCTGCGACACCCGGCGTGGTGCGTGTCACCATCTCGCTGAGACCGGTAGCCTGATTTTGTACCGGTAAGCGGTCGAGCAGTGACCGGTCGAGCGTCCCGTGGGCGGTCGGCGAGACTTCTAAGCTCCCGGCCGAATCCGTGACCTCCACCGACGTCGCTGCGCCCGCCACCGCGAGCGAGATCCTGAGCTGTACCGGCACTGGCGATCCGATGGAAATGCTCTGTACCGATTCCTGAAATCCGGATGCCGCTGTGCTGAGTCGGTAACTGCCAAAAGGAATCCCGTTCAGCTGAAAGACCCCTGCGGAATCGGAAGACGTGGTGCGTTGCACGCCCGTCAGTTGGTTTCTTAGAATGACGGTGGCAGCGGGAACCGAGGCGTTCGACGCATCGAGAACTATCCCCCGCAGGCTTCCATAGTTGCCTAGCGACTGGCATAGAGCCACCTCGACAGTCAGGACGGAACATGCCGCCGCGAGTAAAAGCAGGAAGGCTCCCTTGAATTTAGGCATACCTAAACTATTCTAAGGCAGTTCCTTGATTAAAATGCAAGCAGCCAGCCATGAACGGCACAGTTCCGCCGGTAAAGGGGTTTTTATTAGCTACTTGCGGAGGTATATCGGCGGGTCGTATTCTATCTTTCGTGGCTCCTAAAAACAGATCGACATCCGAAGCGACGGACGACTACCTAAAGGCGATCCTGGAACTCAGCGGCGCGCCGGCGGCTCCCGTGTCCAGCAACGACCTGGCGGCACGGCTGGGCGTACGTGCAGCTTCCGTGACGGGGATGCTACAGAAATTGGCCCGTCAGCACCCCCCGCTGGTCCTCTATGAGAAGCACCACGGCGTCCGCCTGTCTTCCGCCGGCAAGCGGAGAGCGTGGGAAATCGTGCGCCACCACCGGCTGCTGGAACTGTTCCTGCATGACGTCCTTAAATATTCCTGGGACGAAGTGCACGATGAAGCCGAGCGGCTGGAGCATTTCATCTCCGAGCGCTTCGAGGATCGTGTCGCGGCGATTCTGGGCGACCCGGAGATCGATCCGCATGGGCACGTCATCCCTCGTAGGAACGGGAGTGTTCCAATCCGCGAGGAATCACCGCTGCTCCAATTGGCCGTGGACAGGTCGGCAACGATCAGCAGCGTCTCCGACCTGCAACCCGCCATCCTGCGCGAGCTTCGCGGTTTGGGCCTTGTGCCGGGGGCGAAGTTGATCATCGAGCGGAAGAAACCGAACGCATCATTGGTCGTGCGGATCGATGGAGAAAAGCAGCCCATCCGGCTGAGCGACGACTTGGCCTCCCACATCGCGATCGAGCAAGGCAAATAGATCCTGTAGCTAAGTCAACATTTACGAAACGACGGAGCCGACAATGCCCGAAAGCTGACACAGTCCAGGATATCTGCGGTAAGGTTGGAAAGTCCCCGTTTCCGGAGCCGACTCTTTATAAGCTCCAGCGTTTTCGGCCGGTGTTTAGGATCTAGCTCAGAAGTCGAGTACCGTGGGATGTCGAGGCGAGTTTCAGCAGCCCGAGTTATGTCAGCGGGGCGTTAATCGAGAGTGCGGATCGAGCGGTGCAATGATCCCATCACTCGAGGACTAGGATGCGATGGCAATCCGGGCACTCGAAAGCGCCTTTCTGTCACGTTTGGAATTCGCGCCCGCAACAGGCGGAGAATCTGTATACCGAGTACAGGTTCATAATGTCATCCTAAGATCGAAGTGCGCTCCTCGCGTTCGCTCCGCCCCCTGCCAACGCTGTGATATTCGCGTGCAGTGCCGCGCACGTTGCAGGGGTCTGCGCTGAACTGGTTCGCCTCCACCCACCGGGCGGTGTAACTCTTGATCGCTTTCAACCACTCGGCCGGTGCAGCGCCTGGCTTCAGCAGCGTCAGTTCGCTCTGCCGAAAGCTGCGGTCCCCGGCCTGCCGATCCACCGAACGCTCGATGTATTCGAATATCTCGCCGGTCCCTACCGTCATCGGCAAGTAAAGCCAGTTTGGCGTTAGCACGAAGGCCAGTTTGTCCGCTACGCAGAGCCGCGAAACCTTGAGACCTCTGGCCCGGGAATAATATCGGGAGTGGCGGCCGCAAAATTCTCCCCAAGAGTCCCCAAAAAGCGTGCGCATGATGTGTGCGCCGAGTTCCACGTGCCTCTCGCCTTCAGGCCCATCCATGTCGCCGGATCCGATATAGCCGAGATCATGCAAGAAAGAATGCTGCCCAGAGACGCGGGTCCCATGGAAAGCCGTACAGCCTCCGCCATGCGATGGCCAAAAATACGGGATGGAGCAGGAATTGGTGTGCTCCGAACAAGACACTTCGAGTGCCGATCTTCATATCAATCACCTCTCGGCAACCAACTGTTATCGCAGCGGAAATCAGCACCACCGAAACCGCCGCATTCTGCTTCTGGTTTTTCCGCCTCGCA
>JALYXS010000728.1 GCA_030946965.1 Acidobacteriota bacterium | reverse complement strand
GTCCACACTCGTGTGGACACAAGCCATTCGCCGTTTCGGAACGAGTGTCCGCGCCACATCAATAGTTGAATAAAAACTCCTTGCTGGTCAGCATGGCCCACATCATATCCTCGATCGCCTTCTGCCGCGCCTCGCGATCGCTCCCGCGAGCCTTATTCAGCGCAACCACCATCGGCTGCTTCTCCGATTCCGACGGATACCGGTTGTAAGCCGATAAAAAAAGCAAATCGAGCAGCCGCGAATCCGACAGCCCCATCTTCACCGAGAGCGCCGGGAACCCATCGGGAGCACTCAGTTTCTTATTCAGCGTGTCGCCATTGATCACGTGCAATGCCTGCGCGATGCTCGGCTCTACCGACCGTTCCGCCGCGTCGCAACTGATCCGCGGCGGCCTCCCGAACGACGCCAAAAATTCCGATCTCACCTGCGTATCCGGCAACTGCAACGCGCGCGTGCCCGCCGGATAACCCGCAAACTTCGCCGGCGCCCCCGTAACCTGCGACATCGCATCGAGCATTACTTCGGCCGGCAAACGCTTCACGATGTACTTCGAGTAATAGATGTTATCGCTCTGATTTGTCGCGTTCGCTTCCGAGGACAACTGATATACGCTCGAACTCATGATGGTTCGAATCAGCTTCTTGACATCGAAACCGCTCTTGACGAAATCTTGACTCAGCGCGTCGAACAACTCCTGATTCGATGCGGGATTGGTGGCGCGCACATCGTCCACCGGATGCACGATTCCCCGTCCCATGAAGTTACCCCACACCCGGTTCACCAACGATCGCGAGAAGTAAACGTTCTTGGGGCTGGTTAGCCAGTCGGCGAAATGCACGCGCCGGTCGTCGGTTGAATCGAGAGACATCGGCGTCCCGTCGAGCGGCGTCGGCGCAAGCGGCCGCAACAACCGCGGATGGTTGATGTTGCCCGTGACCTTCGCGAACACCACCGTATCGCCGGCCTCGTCGCCATTCTTCAATCCCACGCGGGAGAAAAGATTGGCCATCTGGTAATACTGCTTCTGGGTCCACTTTTCGAGCGGATGATTGTGGCAGCGGGCGCACGTAATTCGCTGGCCCATAAACGCCAGCGTCGCGTTTTCGCTGAGATCGATCGGGTCCTTGTGAATCACGAAATAATTCAACTCGCCGTTCTGCCGCGTGTTGCCCGAGGAAGTGAAAATCTCCCGCGCGAACTGGTCCCATGGCTTGTCTTCCTTGACGCTTTCCCGAATCCAGTTGTAGAAGGTCCACATGGCGTTCGCTTTAAGCTTGCGAGTCGAGACTAACAACAGATCGGACCACTTATACGCCCAGTAATCGACAAACTCATCCCGCTGCAGCAATGCATCGATCAGCTTGGCGCGTTTATCGGGCGACTTATCGGCGAGGAAGGTTTCCGTTTCTTCGGCGGTAGGCAAAATGCCGGCGGCATCCAGGTAAGCGCGGCGGATGAACGTGGAATCGCTCGCCGGAGCCGACGGCGCGATGTGTAATGCCTTCCACTTGGCGAGAACCAAATCATCGATATAGTTATTGCGTTGGAACTTGGTATAGACACTCGGATCGACGGCCGTAGGGAAGGGAACGCTCAACCGCGAGTAAAGGACCATGCTCTGATACCACAAAGTAATGGCCGCTTCGCCGCTGCCGTTCATCTTCACGTGCCCCAAATCGTCGACCGTGGCGACGCCTTCGTCGCTAGTAGAAAACTTGACCCATCGAGTGATGTCCCGGACCTGGCCATCGGAATATTTCGCGCGAACGACCAATTGCTGCTCGGCGCCCGGTTTCAGAGTGGCGGACGCGGGATAAACTTCGAGGTTCTGGATCGATGAATCTTTATCCGACATCGGCGGAGTACCCGCCGCGATCCATTCCGATAAGACCCGGTACTCCAGCGAGTTAGTGTCGAAGCGCTTGCCTCCGCCGTGAGGGATCGCCATCGTGGGCTTGAGTAGCATCAAGCTATGAGCGGGCTGCGGAAGAGAAACGCGCCGTCCGATCGACTGCCGCGTGAGGGTGTCGTAATCTACTTCCGGATCGTAACCGCGTAGAGTCAGTTTGAACCCGGACTTACCCGCAAGCGCGCCATGGCACGCGCCTTGGTTGCATCCCGCTTTAGTTAGTACGGGGATGACATCGTTGCGGAAACTCCAGGTGAACGGGACCGTGGTGTTCCGGACCGTGATGACACGCGATGTAGTGCCGCCTTCGACGGTGGCCGTAATTGTCGCTTGACCGTCGGCGATAGGCTTGAGCAGACCGGTTTGGTCGACTGTAACTACGCCGGGACTGGATGACGTCCAATGCGCATTGCGCGTCCAGTCCTCTTGATGATCGGCGACCGCGGCTTCGACCAGAAGTTGATGCGTCGCTTCGGGACCGGTAAGCGTGACGGTTTGCGGAAGGATCGCGAGGCTGCCGGCCGCGAAGGCGCTGGTCGTGAAGAGGAATGATGAAAACGATTTGAACATGAATTTATCCGAATAATTCCATGATCGGTTCGTTGCCCCGATCGACCACCGGCATCGGCCGCCCTTGCGCGCCCGGCAACTCCGTGTCCGTTGCGATTCCCAGCCCGTGATAAATCGTCGCCGCAATCTGTGCGGGCGATGTCGGCCGGTCTTTCGGCGCGCCGCCGATGTCGTCCGAAGATCCAATCACCTGTCCGCCTTTGATGCCGCCGCCCGCCATCATCATGGTCCAGCACTGCGGCCAGTGATCGCGGCCGCCGGCGGGGTTCACCTTCGGCGTGCGCCCGAATTCACCGGTTGAAACCACCATCGTGGTTTTCAGCAGTCCGCGGTCATGCAGATCTTCGAGCAGCGAACTGTAACCCATGTCGTACATCGGGCCAACCAGGTCGCGGTAGCAACTGATCGGGCTGAACGGCTTCGACCCGTGAATGTCCCAGGTAATCTCGTCGAACACGGTTTCAAACATATTCACGGTGACGAAGCGAACTCCCGCCTCAATCATCCGGCGCGATAGTAAGCAACTCTGGCCGAAACGATTCAGCCCATACTTCTCTCGCACCTTCTCCGGTTCTTTAGAAAGATCGAACGCATCACGGGCCTTTTGCGAAGACATCAAACTATAGGCCTGATGGAACGTTGAATCGAGCAGCCGCGCGTCTTGCGAAGTTTCAAACTTGCTGACCGTGCGGTCGATCATCTCGCGCCAATTCTTGCGCCGGTCGACGCGCAGAGCGCTCAGATAATCGGGTGGCAGCATGTCCGGCACCTTGAAATTCGGATCGGACGGGTCCGCATTCAAAACGAAAGGATCGAAACTCTTGCCCAAAAACCCGGCATTCTGACCGTGCGGCATATTGCCGCCCGTGTTGCCGATCGGGTGCGGCATCAGCACGTAAGGCGGAACATCGCCGTTCGGCCCCTTCAATTTGGCCAGCACGCAACCGTAATTGGGCGATTCGATGCCACCCGAAAAAAGCCGGCCCGTTTGCATCATCTGGTGGCCGGTATCGTGAACCGCGGCGGCGTTGTGGTACATGCTGCGAATCAGGGCGTACTTGTCGGCGTGTTTTGCCATGCGCGGAAAATTTTCGGAGATGTCGATGCCGGGAACGTTGGTCTTGATGGGCTTGTAGGGTCCCCGAATTTCGGCCGGCGCGTCGGGCTTCATGTCCCAAGTGTCGAGCTGCGAAGGCCCGCCAACCAGGAATAGCATGATGCAATTGACGTCTTTCTTTGAATTATCGACAGCGCCCTGGGCCTTCAGCGCGAACATATCGGCGAGGCCGATGCCAAGACCGGTAAGCGCTCCGGCATGCAGGAAATCGCGGCGGCGCAAGCCGTCACAAAACTCTACGGGACGATCGGCATCCAAGCGAATCATGGCCAGGTTGCTCCTTTAAAGAGGAAGATGCTTATTATTTTACCGGTTTTCGATAAGTTCCGCAGGGCGGGTGATGCGCCAGGAATTTCGTTAGACTCGACTGGGTATGTATGGAATCCCTTTTGAGTGGGACCGGAGAAAAGAGTCGGCAAATCGCCGGAAGCACGATGTTGGGTTTGCAAAGGCGAGCACCGTCTTCGCCGACCCGCTATCGATCACGATTTCGGACCCGAATGGCACGTCGCGCGAAGAACGTTTCGTGATCGTCGGGATGTCCAACAGGCGACGTTTGCTGGTTGTGGTTCATACTAATGACGTTTGCTGGTTGTGGTTCATACTAATAGAGCAGAGCGGGTCCGCCTGTTATGAAGAGACCCTCTAAGCGGAGTACGGACGAGATGAGAACGGAGTACGACTTTTGCGGCGGGGTCCGGGGCAAGTATGTGAGCAAGTACCGGACGGGAACCAATGTCGTTCTCCTGGATCCGGAATTGGCACAGGCTTTTCCAGATTCGAAGTCGGTAAACAATGCGCTTCGGGCGCTTGTCGCGATCGCGAGTCGAGCCGAGACCGGCAAACGTCGTGATTGATGCGTTCCTCGAATTGCATCAGGAATGTCTGCGCCCGATTCCGCGCACTCTTTCCATTGCTATCGAGACGCTCTCCAATCTTCTAGCCCGTTCAGCAGGAGTCAGCCGTAGCTGTTCAATAAGCAGTGTCAAATCGACACCACAAATCTTTGCGGCTTCGATTCGACTTCCGGGCGCGGGATGAAGCAGGCGATCTTCCGCGCGCGCAAACTGCTCCGGCGTCAGGGGGAGAAGCGTCTTCACATTCCAACCGTAACGCCAATCCTAAGGGCGATATATCAGGTACTTCTCCCGAATTTCCAAAAATTTTCGCAAGCTCGCGTCGTCCGCTCGCCTCAATAGCGTGGAACTCTCGCCGCGAATCAACCCCTGAATCACGGCCTGGCTCCCAATCAACTTCGCATCCGTGTTGAACGCGATCTTGCCGGGATACAGCTTTTGCAGCGCCGCCGCCAATTCGAGCCCGAGCCGCGACGAGTCGAACACATTGCGATTCTCGATCAGGAACCGCACGCCCTCGATCGTCTTCCCGGCGAAGTGCGACGACGCGGGCTGAAACCGCGTGGGATACACGC
>JALYXS010000670.1 GCA_030946965.1 Acidobacteriota bacterium | reverse complement strand
GGTTGGCTTACTGGCGTGCGCTGCAGCGTGGGCGCAGTTCGAGCTTGGCTCGATTTCCGGATTGGTGACCGATCCCCAGAAAGCTCCGGTGTCGGGAGCGACGGTCGAGATCCGCAGTGCCGCGACGAACGTAAAGCGCGAGGTGGCGACCTCGGCCAGCGGCGAATATAATTCGCTGCCGCTGCAACCAGGCCGCTATACGGTCACGGTTCGCCAGCCCGGCTTCCGTGAGAAAAGCGCGGAGGTGACGTTGGGCGTCAGCCAGCGGGTGCAAGCGGATTTTCCACTTGAGCTCGGCTCGATCACCGGACAGGTCAGCGTCTCCGCGACACCCGCCACCATCGAAACCGAGACGTCCGAAATCGGTCAGGTGCGCACCGCGAAAGAGATCACGGACCTGCCCTTGAACACGCGCAACTTTACGCAGCTCGTGCAACTTGCGCCGGGAGTGCTGACGGGAGTTGGCGGGGCGTCCGGTGTGCTCGGCTATACCAGCGGGCGGGGCACGAACGGCGCGGTGATCAACGGCGCTCCGGTTGAGGATGTGACGTATCTGATCGACGGTATTAACAGCGTGGATACGGATGCCGGAGTTTTGATATTTTTTCCGCCGGTCGATTCGATCTACGAATTCAAGGTGCAAACCAGTTCCGCGCCCGCCGCGTACGGAGGCGGCCAGGGGATCATCAACGTAACGTACAAATCCGGCTCCAACGAGCTGCACGGCACAGCTTACGAATTCCTGCGCAACTCGGCCTTCGACGCCAAGAATTTTTTCGATTCTGCAACCCAGCCAATCCCGCCTTTCAAACTAAACCAGTTCGGATTCAATCTCGGCGGCCCCGCGGTTGTACCGCATGTGTTTAACGGCAAGGACAAGCTATTCTTTTTCGTCGACTACGAAGGCAAGCGCGTGCGGCAAGCGCAGACTTTTATAAGCACCGTCCCGATTGCGGCGTTTCGCAACGGCGACTTTTCCTCGCTGCTCCCGAAAACAGTTCTGAAAAATCCGCGCACGAATACGCCGTTTCCGGGCAACGTCATCCCGCCGTCCGCCATCGATCCGACGTCGGCCCGCCTGCTTGCGCTGTATCCGCGGCCCAATTTGCAAGGCTCGATCAACAATTTTCTGTATAACCCCGTGCAGACCAATCAGGTGGACCAGTTCGACACCCGGGTCGATTACAGAACCACGAACTCGGCGATCTTTGGACGGTACAGTTGGGAAAGTGCCGACACGTTTAATCCGGGAAACCTGCCGGAGCCGGCGGTGGGAACGGGGCCGGGCCGTCCGGGGCGCGTGCTGATCCCCAGCAATCAAGCGGTGACCGGATACGGCCGCTCCATTGGACCCGCGAAATACTACGAGCTTCGCCTCGGATACTCGCGATTGATTCAAGGCATCTACGATTCCGATACGAAGTTTCCGACGCTGGCGGAAGATCTCGGAATCCCGAACGCGAATGCGCACGGCGCAACTCCCGGATTGAGCACGACTACAATCAGCGGCATGACCGGCCTTGGCGATGGGGCCGGAAGTTTGCAAAAAATCAACAACAACTGGGAAATCGATAACGCGTTTAGCTGGGTGCGCGACCGTCACGAATTGAAGTTCGGATTCGATTACATGGCGCGGCGATTCGCGTTCTTCTCGCCCGGCGCGCCGAACGGCAGTTTCAATTTCAGCGGCAATTATACGGGCTTCGGCTTGGCGGATTTCTTATTGGGGCGCCCGATCAGCTCGCGGCTGGACGTGACCAAATTTTTTAGCTTGCAGCGTTTTTACTATAGCTGGTACGTGCAGGATAACTTGCGCGTGAATTCAAAACTTTCGGTCAACATGGGGCTGCGCAACGATTCCATCACGGCGTGGAAAGAGCGGCACAACCGCTTGTCCGGATTTGTGCCGGAGAATGGCGGGACGCTGGCGCCCGTGGGCACTCCACCGTTCAAGGGCGACTCGGTCCTGGAAGGACGCCCGCTGCAATTAGGCCCGCGCTTCGGTTTGGCGTATACGCTCACTCCGAAGACGGTGATTCGCGCCGGGGGTGGAATTTTCTATAGCTTCAAGACAGTGACGTCGGGGAATTCGCTTGCGAAAAACGCGCCATTTAGCGGCACGCTGGTCACGACGAACGATGCGGCTAACTTCGCCGCCGCCATACCCATTTCGGCTGGATTTCCCCCCGGCCGTCCGCAATTGTGGCCCGTGCAAGGCAGCGGATTTTTTTATTGGCCGCAAGATGGAAAGACGTCGACCATGTACGAATGGAACGTCAATATTCAACACGAGTTCGGAGCGAACATGGTGGCCTCCGTGGCCTACGTCGGCGGGAAAGGGACGTACGTGGATGTCGTCGGGCTCAATATCAATCAGGCTTTCCCCGGCCCCGGCTCCGTCGTGAGCCGGCGGCCGTATCCGAATTTGAGCGACTCGACGGGCGTCGTACCGTGGGGCAATTCGGTCTATAACTCGCTGCAGTCGACGTTCGAGCGCCGTATTGGCAGCGTCCGATTTTCCGCATCCTGGACGTGGGCTCATAGCATCGACGACACCAGCGGCGAGTCGAGCAACAGCCCGATTCAGAACTCACGCGATCTCGCGGCGCAGCGCGGCAGTTCCACCTTCGACGTGCGGCACAAAGTTACGGTCAGCGGCACCTATGAGCTGCCTTTCGGCCGGGGGAAACTTTGGTTGAACGACACGTCGAAGGCGGTGGATTGGATTGCGGGCGGATGGCAGTTGAACAACATCGCGACGTTTCAAACTGGCTTGCCATTCACGCCGGTCGTCCAAACGAGCAATTTGAACACGGGCAGTGGCACGCAATTTCCGAACCGCATCGCATCGGGCGAGCTGCCATCGGGCCAGAGGTCCATCGACCATTGGTTTGACGCTTCGGCGTTCGTTGCACCGCCGCCCTTCACATTTGGAAATTCAGGCCGCAACATTCTTTATGGGCCTGGAACGAAGCAGATCGATCTATCGCTGTTCAAGAGCTTCCGATTCGCCGAAATGCGCCGGGTCGAGTTCCGGGCGGAAGCGTTTAACGCATTGAACACGCCGCAGTTCAATAACCCGAGCGCGAGCATTGGATTCATTGGGGTTGGGAAGATCACCAGCGCGGGAAGCCCGACGGTGTACCAGCGGACATCACGGCAGATCCAGTTGGCGCTTAAGATTTATTTTTAACGTGATGCCTTTTTTTATGCCGCCACAACCTCCGGTCAGCTACAGCCGCCAGATTGCGCCGGTACTCGCGTTGCATTGCTACGGCTGCCACGGCCAATCAGGGGGCCTCAACATGCGTACCTACGCGGATCTGATGCGCGGCGGCAACCTCGGGAAGGTGATTGTTCCGGGCGACCCCGAGCGGAGTTTGTTGATCCACTTCATCGAAGGCCGCCGGGGCGAGTCGCATCGCATGCCGCGCGGCGCGGGGCCTTTTTCTCCCGCTCGGATTCAAACGTTCCGCCGCTGGATCGCCTCGGGCGCAAGAATGGACGCGGTCGCGAATCGCGCGTATACGCGCACGCTCAAGAAGGTGCGGATGATTAGCGGGAAGACCTTGGTGATCTATTGCCGCGTGAATACGAATGCGCTGCTTGTTTTGAATCTTCGCGATCCCCGAACGGGAAGGTCGCTCTATAACGACAT
>JALYXS010000726.1 GCA_030946965.1 Acidobacteriota bacterium | reverse complement strand
GTCCACACTCGTGTGGACACTTGTTCAGAAGCGGCAAAAAACATTGTGTCCACACAAGTGTGGACACGGCAGGCACGAGTGCCCGCGCCACAAGAGCTTTGAGAGCCTCGACCAGGTACCGTCAACTTCGCATTCGCAACAACAGATACATCCCCGCCAATGAGAAAAGCGCGTCGGGGGCCCAGGCCGCCACCGCCGGCGGCAGCTGATTCACATCCCCGATCTGCTCGAACAACTGGCCAACTCCCCAATACGCCATCGCGATCCCGATACTTACGCCGATGCCCGCCATCGCGCCGCGATTGCCTACCAAAAATCCGAACGGGATCGAAATCATCGCCATGATCAACGCAAATAGCGGCACGGAAAATTTCTTATAAAGCTGCACTCGCAACCGCACCGTGTCGAATCCGCTTTGTTGCAAATCTTTTATGTACCGCTGGAGCTGCAGATAATTCATCTGCTTGTCCTGCTTGACTTCTTTCAGAAAATAATTCGGCGGCTCACTGAGCTCCGGAAATGTGGTGGCCTGATAATACTTCACGTTTGTTTCGTTCACGCCCTTAACGTCGCGCGACCAGCCGTTCTGAAAGATCCATGTATGCAACGCGGGCTGCCACTGCGCCCTCTCGGCCGCGATCTCCCGCTGGAGCGAAAACGAATTTGGCTCCATCTCGTAAACGTTCACGCCCACCATCACATTCTCGACCGTATCGAAATATTTGTAATAGTAGATGCGGTTGTGCCCGCCGCCAAATATCCATTTGCGGTCGGGCCGGAGATAAGTCTGCACGGGCCGATTCAGAATCTCGTTCCGTATCGCATCCTGCTTCAGATTGGCTTCGGGGATGTAGTAATGATCGAACGCAAACAGGCCCACGCTTAGAACTCCGCTGAACAACAGAACCGGAAGACCCAACCTCCGTACGCTTACTCCACAAGCCTTGAAGGCAGTAACTTCATTGTGCTTGGTTAGTACGCTGAAAGTAACCAGAACAGCCATCAACACACTGACCGGAAGCGTGTCATAAATCAACTTGGGAGTCAAAAAGGCGAGATAGGTGAATACGCGCGCCATTGGAATCCTGTTCCTGACAATGTGGCTAAGCAGCTCGAAGAAGTTGTAGATCTCGGCCATCAATACAAAACTCAATAGCAACAGCACGAAGTAGAACAGAAAATTCGTGAGGATGTAAGTATCGACAATCTGAATCAGCAGAAAGCGCACGCCGGGCCGCCTGTTTTCGCCCGAGGGACGGCGCGACGGATCGACAAACAGCCGCTTCAGCCATTGCCCCATGAGCGAAAACGCAGCACCCGCCGCCCCGAGAACGTCGCGTCCGGCAGGGCGTTCCAGCCCCGCGAGTAAGATGATCCCAGCAATCCCGAAAACCACGTTCGGGAGCCATGCGGCCACTTCCACTGGCGCCAACCGGCGTTGCGCCAGCCCGCTCAAGCTTATGAACGACAGGTAATAACAGAAAAAAGATAAAAATATTGCCCACACATACCCGGCCGATTTGCCGCCCTTCCGCGACGACACGCCAAGCGGAATTCCCACCAAGCCCAGGAACATGCAGGCGAGTGGCAGTGCCAGCCGGCTGTTCAACTCTATCCGGGCCTCCACGCTCTCGTCCGATTGCCGGGGCGCGGTCCGCGTGAATCGCCATAGTTCCGGCGTTCCCATTTCGGTGAAGACGTGCGTGGGCTTCTTTTCCGACGGGGCGGAAGCCTCGAGAATCTGCTCGCCGCGTGGAAAGATCGCGTGGCGCCCAACCGCGTTCTTCGCCACCTCATGCGTACTCACATCACGAAGCGATAATTGAATCCGGTTATTCTTTACGTCGGGCATAGCTATGGCCTCGCGCGCAATCGTAATCATCGGGCCTTCACCCTGCTCTTTCAAGCCGCTGTTGCGCTGATCGGGCGGGGTGAGATCGGCCACGAAGACGTTTTTCCAAATCACTAGCGGACCGGGGATGACATCCTCCACATATAGGATCTTATTGGGAAATTGCTCGTCGAAGATGCGCGGCTGCACCTCGGCGGTTAGTTGCTCTGCGGCGATCCGGTTCAGAATCTTGAAAGTGCCCCGAATGGCCAGCGGGGTCAGCCATAACGAGGCCGCGCCGGCCA
>JALYXS010000656.1 GCA_030946965.1 Acidobacteriota bacterium | reverse complement strand
CGGTCTGGCGAGCGCCGATCCAGCATGAGGCACGCCTGGCGCATGGCATCCAGCGCGTGCGCGTTGCCGCCTTCCTTGCGCAGCATGCGAAGCGAGTGAATCACGAGATCCGGGTTGCTGGTGAACTCCTGGTGGACCTTCACCTCGTCGCTGAACGAGATCACTGCGGTTTCTCCGGCATCCGTCGCCAGCAACTGCGAAAACAGGATGCCGCTGCCGCCCAGCTTATCGATCACGGCTCCGGAATTCGAACTTGCCTGCACCGCGACTACCAGGGAGATCGGATACGGCATCCAATCCATCTGTATCGCCTGCGGCACATTGTTGTCGTAAAGAATCAGGTCGTCGGGCGTGAGTCCGTCCACGTAGCGTCCTTTGGAATCGGTGACGGTAGTGGGTGCAACTACCAGCGGGACGGTGCTTTTGAACTGCGCCCAGCCGACGCAATTGAGCAAGACGAAGGTGGCGGCGGCACGCACTCAACAAAAGCGTTGCAGATCTCCTGCCAGCCTCGCCAACTCTCAAGCGCTTTCACTTAGGGCTCGCCGGAAAATAATTTTAACTATTTGGGCGTGCAGCGAGCATGAGCGTACCGCGTTGGGGCACATCTTATTCTTGTTGATCTGACTGGCCTGTGATTGCCGCAGGGAGTTTTAGAGTGAAATCGGTGAGCGGCAGGCGAACCAACTTGGAGGAACTACTCGCCTCGCCCCGCCGCAATCAAACGCTGCAAATAGTAAAAGTTATTTTGCGGCAACCCCTTACTGGCCCAACTCGTGACAGGCATTGCAGGCGACGACCGCTTTATTCTGCTTGTGGCAATCGACGCACCACTTCATCTTCATGGGGTGCGCCGCCTGCACGGTGTCACTTTTCATCACCTCTCCGTGACAGCTTTGGCACTCGACTTCGGCGTTTGCGTGGGTGGCATGGCTGAAGAAAACGAAATCCGGCAATTCGTAGACACGCTGAGACGGAATCTCTCGCGACGCCATATCTACGTGGCACACTTTACATTGATCGACTGCCGGAAAGCCGGCGCGGTCCCCGGTTGCGGCTTGGACGTGGCACAATACGCACTTCAACTTCAGGGCCGCGTGCCGCTTATGGCTAAACGGGACTTCCACGCCGGCGTGAAGCGTTTCTTGGAGCGTTTCCTGGAGCGTTAAGGCAAGCAGAAGGCCACTAATGAATCCGAGTATGTGTCGTTGTATTTGTTGCCTCCTCCCGCGGCGATCACAACGTATTGTTTGCCATCTTTTTTCGATAGAAACGTCATCGGCGTCGCATGAGCGCTCGCGGGCAGCCGCTCGGTCCAAAGCTCCTTGCCGGTTTCCTTGTCAAAAGCGCGTAAACGGCTGTCGTCGGTTGCGCCGATGAAAACCAAGCCGCCCGCCGTCTCGATCGAGCCGCCCATGTTGGCCGTTCCCGTCGGCGGGATCTTCTTATCGATTAGAGCGTCCACCACGCCCAGAACCGAGCGCCACCGAAACTCACCCTTGTCCAGATCGATGGCAGTCAATGCCCCCCAGGGCGGCTTTTGGCAAGGCAGGCGCTGCTGGTCCCAGAATCGCGAGCTAGGCGTGCTCATGCCCCGGGCGCGGTACGGAATTTTCGATCCGGCCGGCATCTTGAACATTCGAAATATCATTCCGACGTCCATCGAATTCACATAGAGCGTGTGCGTTTCGGGATCGAAGGACGCCCCGCCCCAGTTTGCCCCGCCGTTCGTTCCCGGAAACAGCACCGTGGGTTTCAGCCCTAGCGGCGTGTATAGATCGCCAAACGTCGCGCCTTCGATCAGCTTGGAACAAAACGCGCGGGATTCGGGCGTTACATCGGTCAACTCTTCCAGCCGAAAACTCTGGCGTTCGAAAGGCGGCGGCTTCACCGGGAACGGCTGCGTGGGATACGCCGCCTCGCCGGGAACTTCGCTCGGCGGCACGGGCGTTTCGACAATATCGAACAGCGGCTTGCCCGTGGTCCGCTCAAACAGGAACGTGAAACCCGTTTTCGTCACTTGCGCGACGGCATCTACCAGCTTTCCATCGTGCCGCACGGTCACCAGCGTGGGCGGCGCCGGGATATCGTAATCCCACAAATTGTGGTGCACGGTTTGGAAGTGCCAGAGGCGTTTACCGGTGAGCGCATCCACCGCGACGAGCGCATCGCCGAACAACCCGGCGCCTTTGCGGTCGCCGCCATAATGATCGTAAGAGGGTGAGGTGAGCGGCAGAAACGCGATACCGCGCTTCGTGTCGATGGTCGGGATGGACCACATGTTCGCGCCGCCTCGGCCCCGTGCGGAATCGCCTTCCCAGGTGTCACCGCCGAACTCGCCCGGACGCGCAACCGTGTGGAAACGCCAGACCAACTTGCCGGTGCGCGCATCGAACGCCCGCACGTCTCCATTGGGGCCCAGCGGTTCGGAATCGGGAACAATCGACCCGCAGACCACCACATCCTTGTAAACCGCGGGAGGAGAGGTCATGCCGTAGCCGCGCCCGAGACTGCGCTTCTCGCCAGGGTCGATCATGCCCGCGCGTAGATCGACGAATCCGCCCGTACCGAAACCATCCTCCGCCTTGCCGGTATTCGCGTCGATAGACCACAACTGCCCGTCGAGTGTGCCGTAAAAAAGGCGCTTCCGCGTGCCGTCGGTCCAAAACGCCGCGCCCCGGCTCGAGAGCAACATCTGCGATTTGGTGCGGTCAAGCTTCGGGTCGAATGCCCACAACTGCTTGCCAGTCTCGGGCTCGAGCGCGATCAGCCGGTCGAACGCGCTCACCACGTAAAGGACGCCGTCGATCATCAGGGGAGTAGCTTCGAACGCGCTCTTGACGGGGTATTCGGTTCCGTCGCTGAAATCGCCCGTGTGGAACGTCCACGCGGGCTTGAGCCGCGCGACGTTGGCACGGGTAATCTGCTTCAGAGGAGAGTAACGCGTTCCGTCGGCGTCTCCGCCATATACCGGCCAATCTTGCGCGCGGGCGGAAAAGGCCAGAACAAGCGCGAGCGAAAATGGTTTCATCGCCGCGTCAGGCGTGCGGCAACGGTTCGAAAATAGCGAACACCGCTCCTTGCGGATCGGCGGCAATAGCCATGCGCCCGACCTTTTCGATGGTCGAGGGCGGCAGGAACAGGTTCGCGCCAAGTTGCTTGGCTTTAGCCGCCGATTCGTCGCACTTCGAGACGAAAAAGTAAGCTAGCCAGTGCGGCGGGGCCTTCGCATCGCGGTGCGCCTCGGGAGGAATGCCGCCGATATACTCCTCGCCGTTCTGGATGTGCAGATAGCCTCCGGGGCCGCCTTCGCCCGCCGCGATTTTCCAGTCGAATACGGCCGAGTAGAACTCCTTGGCGCGCTCGGGAGCGGGCGTGCTCAGGTCGGCCCAGCAAAGCGTTCCCGGCACTCCGGCAACTCCGATTCCGCTAGGCTTCTTTTTCTCCCAAATGGAAAAAACGGCCCCGGTGGGATCCTGGATGACGGCCATCCGGCCGATGTCCATGACATCGAACGGCGGCGCGAGCACCTTGCCACCCTTCCCGGCGGCAAGATTCGCTTTTTTGTCGACGCTCGGCGCGGCGATGTAAAGCATCCAATGCGCTGGCACGCCTTGCGCGCGCTGCTCGGGCTTCAGGGTATAACCGGCAGCGGCATCGCGGCCGTCCAACTGAAACATTGTGTAGTAATCGTTCGGCCCCATGGGGAAGTCGTTAGCTTTCCAGCCAAATAAAGAACCGTAGAAATCCTTCGCGGCGCTTTGATCCATGGTCGCAAGCTCGATCCAGCAGAATGAGCCAGGAGCGTGTTGATCGATGTTCGGCATGGAAGGATTATAAAACAATCATTTCATGGGTCCTAAGAGAAACATCAGCGCGATTGTGGCGGTGTTCATGTTCTTGCTGCGGGCGGCCTGAGCGCCGCGGTCGAAAAATGGCTGATCCGACGCGTCATGCCGGAATTCGAGGCGGCCAATCACATGATCGTTGTACTTGTACTCTCCCGTGATGGTGCCTTCTTTAACTTTTTGCTTCGTGCCGGTCGTAAACCCGGTCGCGTCGTTATACCATTCTCCGCGCGGTGAAAGCGAAATTTGCTTGGTGAGTTGGAAATGCGCGGCGCCCGCGATTCCATACCAGCTATCGTAGCCACCCCCGATCTGGTTATCGCGTCCGTAGTCGTAATTGATGTAGAAGTTCGCCTTTGGGTTGGGAGTTAACAATAATGTTGTGTCGAAAAGGTTCCGCTTGCCCTTGCTTGTGCCTAAGTGGTTCGGCCCTTCATAGTAGTTCGAACTCCACGCAAATTTCGTTTTCGTAAGCGCGGCGGTTACACCGATGTTCTTCAAGTTATTGTTACCCCACAAAGTGTTCCAGGCGTTGACGACTTGAAAGCCGGCCGAAAACGTCTTAGTGATCGGAACGCTTGACCGAAAACCGAAATGATAGTACGGAATCGCCCAGGCGAATAGAAGCGAGTGCGAATAGTTCCAGTTTGTGCTGCTCTCGATCACTTCCGCTCCCGCGGATGTCACGAATTGGCCAAAATCGAACTCGGCGCCGTGGGTATGGTTGGGTTTGGCTATCACATACATTTGTTCGATATACCGGAATCCCTTCGGCTGTGGGTCCGCCGCGTGAATGAAACGCATGGCTTCGCCGAATCCGGCATCCACGTGGAATCCGAGTGCCTTATCCGATTTATCGATAGTGATCTTCGCGAGATCCAGTTCCGGTTGGCCGTAATTCAAATCGAAATTCTGGAGTTGGTTCGAACCCGAAGCCGGATGATTGAAATTGAATGTAAAGTAGCCATCGCCAAGAGCGCTGAAGACGAAACCTTTATATTTGGCGGGCGGCGCTGGCGGCGTGGCTTCCGCCGCCTTAGCTGAGTCCGGCGGCACCGGGGTGGTCTGAGGGGCTTGAGTATCGGCATCCGCGGCAAAGGCATAAGAACACGCCAGACACGCCAGGAAAGCTAAACTATGCAGGCCAATTTTCATATATTTTGAACTAGGATATGCCATCAGTTTAAGTTCGGAAGGGAGGGAACGGAAATAGATTTTTTGTATTAGCCCGATCCGCCGATTCTTGTACGATGGTGAGTGCCTAAAATTCAGCGCGTCCTGATCAGTGTTACCGATAAAACCGGCATAGTGGATTTCGCGCGGCAACTGAGCGAGCTCTCGATTGAGATCGTCTCGACCGGGGGTACCGCCAAACTGCTGCGGGAATCGGGTGTTCCCGTTCGCGATGTCGCCGAAGTGACCGGCTTCCCCGAAATGCTCGACGGCCGCGTCAAGACAATGCATCCTAACATCACCGGCGGAATTCTGGCGATCCGGTCGAATCCGGTCCACATGCAAGCACTGGCGGCGCATGGGATCGCGCCTATCGATATGGTAGTCGTAAACCTTTATCAATTCGAGAAAGCCGCGGCGAAGGCTGGCGCTCCGTTGAGCGAGTTGATCGACAATATCGATATCGGCGGCCCGGCGATGATCCGCTCGGCGGCGAAAAACTATCAGGATGTCGCCGTCGTCGTATCGCCCGGCTCTTACGCCGCGATTCTCGATGAGCTTCTCGGCAACGATCGCTCGATCTCAGCGGAAACGTGCTGGAAACTAGCTCAAAAGGCGTTTCAAACCACCGCGGATTACGACCGCGCGATCAGTGCGCGATTGGGCACGCAGTCCGATGCGCCCGCGCTTCCCGCCATTCTCGATGTGCGCGCGCCCAAGCGCATGGATCTGCGCTACGGCGAGAATCCGCATCAATCGGCGGCGCTCTACGCGAGCTCCCCGGCCGGCGTCGCGGGTGGCGAGCAGTTGCACGGCAAGGAGCTTTCCTACAATAATCTGGTCGATCTAGATGCCGCGTGGCTGTTGGTAAACGAATTCGACCGGCCCGCGGCGGCGATTGTTAAGCACACCAATCCTTGCGGGTGCGCCGAACTGGGATCGCTGGCCGAATGTTATCGCAAAGCGCTCGAGTGCGATCCGGTGTCCGCGTTTGGGGGCGTGATCGGATTCAACCGTCAAGTGGATCGAGAGACCGCCGGGGAAGTGGTGAAGACGTTTATCGAGGCGATTGCCGCGCCGGATTTCTCACCCGCGGCGATGGCGATTTTTAGCGCGAAGAAGAATTTGCGGTTGGTGAAGGTGACGCCGGCGCCGGAGTCGCTGGTAATCAAAAGCATTTCGGGCGGTTACCTGGCGCAAACCGAGGATACACACAAACTCGCGCCTCGCTCGGTGCACGTGGAGCAGGTGAAGACGCGGCGCGCGCCGACGGAAAATGAGTGGGGGGCGCTCGAATTCGCGTGGAAGATCGTCAAGCACGTTAAATCGAATGCGATAGTTTATGCGCGCGCGGGCCAGACCGTCGGCATCGGCGCGGGGCAAATGAGCCGCGTGGATTCGGCGCGCCTTGGCGGCCAGAAAGCGGTGCTGCCATTGCAGGGGACCGTCATCGGTTCCGACGCCTTTTTCCCCTTTCCCGATGGACTCGAAGAG
>JALYXS010000632.1 GCA_030946965.1 Acidobacteriota bacterium | reverse complement strand
ATCCGCGGATCGTGAACGACACGGATGTCGCCGATGCCGATTTCGCGAAGTACAATGTAGTTCTCTTCGGCGATCCGGGAAGCAACCGGTGGATCGCGCGCATCATTGGCAAATTGCCGGTCCGCTGGACCCGCGAAACCGTGAGCCTCGGCGGCCAAACATTTCCCGCGGCGAAAAGCTATCCCGCGCTATGCTATCCCAATCCATTGAACGCATCGCGTTACATCGTGCTCAACACCGGGTTGACTATTGAGGACCGCGAATACCGCGGCGATTACGGAATGCCGCGCCTGCGAGATTTCGCCGTGCTGACCGTGAAAGATGGCGCTGGCGCCGGCGACGAGGCTTGGCAATGATGCCGCATTCTCTCGAATCTTTCGCGCTATCCGACCAAGGCAAGGTGCGCGCCAATAACGAGGATTACTGCCGCATCGTTCCGGAACTCGGCCTGTATCTTTTGGCGGACGGAATGGGAGGCGCAAGAGGAGGCGCCCATGCGTCGCGGCTGGCGGTCGAAACTGTTGTGGATTTCATGGCAGCCTCCGCGACAAAAGACGTCGCCACGCTCAAGAATGCGGTGGAAGAGGCGAATCGCCGCGTTCTCGCCGAATCGAGCCGCGATCCGAAACTGGACGGCATGGGCACCACACTGGTCGCGGCGCTCGAAACTGCCGATTCCGGGATTGCCATCGTGAGCGTTGGCGATAGCCGCGCGTACCTGCTCGACGATAGCGATCTGAAGGCGGTCACCGAAGATCAGACCTGGGTCCGCGACGTCGGCAAGCCTCTCGGTCTCGATGAAGACACACTGAAGATTCATCCGATGCGGCATGTCCTGACAATGGCGATCGGCGTCGCCGCTTCCGTTACGGCACGCACATATACGGTTCAATTGAAACCCTCCATGCTCCTTCTGCTGTCGAGCGACGGCTTGCATGGGGTGGTCGAATGCAGGGATATGGAAAAGATTCTTAGAGAGAGTATCCCTGGAGACAGCACTTTGGAACAGAAGTGCGAACGCCTCATCCAAGCAGCGCGAGAAGCCGGCGGCCCAGACAATATTTCCGCCGTCTTGCTGCGGCCGCGCTCCTCCTAATTTTTTCCTCGCCCGTTCAGTCGCAAACTGCCATCCTTCAGGTCCGGATAGTGGAAGGGGACGGAGCGGTTCATGCGGGCGGATCGCGTCCCGCGCGCGTTCTTGTAATTGAAGTCACCGATGAGACCGGTACGCCCGTTTCCGGCGCGATCGCCAGCTTTCGACTTCCCGACGAAGGCGCGACCGGTCTGTTCGCCAATGGTTTGCGGACCGATTTGGACGTTACCGATGCCCGGGGCCAGGCCAGTCTGCGCGGTCTCCAGTTCAACCACACCGATGGCGAATTCCAGATTCGTATAACCGTCGCGAAAGACGCGGCCCGCGCGGGAACGGTCTCAACGCAATTCATTAACGAATCCAGGAGCGCGAACGTGCCGAAACAAAGCGCCTTTCAGAGCCGCGCTCCGGGCGTCAGTTCCAGCCGCAAGCTGCTCATTATAGGGCTGGTGGCGGCGGCCGTCGCAGGTGGGGGCGTGGCCGCGCTCAGTCACGGACCGGGTAATTCAAAGCCGGTTCCCACGCCCGCGCCGTCCATCCTGACCATCGGTGCGCCAACCATTTCAATAGGTAAACCATGAGATCGCGTTCGATCGCGTTTTTCGCCGTGGTCTGCGTTGCCGCCGCCCAGTCTTTCTCGGCTCCCCGCGTGGGATTCGTGCTCGATGCGTCGCATCGCGTCCGCCCCGTGTTTGGCGTGGCGGGCAATTTGATCCTCGGCGAAGCATTGCTTGGCGATGGGGAGTTCCTCAGTTTCGCATTCTCCGGAAAATCCGGCCTGGCGAAGACGGCGACCCAGATTCTGCTGCTCGATAGCGAGGCCGCGACCATTCGGGTTTTTGACGCCCCGCCTGGACAAGCGTTTTTCGCGTTCCATCCCGATGGGACCCCGGCCTATTGTTATTTCCAAGCCTCGGGCGATCTTGTGCGGATCGGGCCTAACGGCCTCGAACCCCTGGAACGCCCCCTGCTCGCCGATGGTCTCCTCGCCATCGGGGTCGCCGAAAATGAGGGCACTCCGGAAATCCTCACAGCCGGTCTAACCGCGGAAGTCCATAATGTCCAACAAATGGGCGATGGCTGGACACAAATCTCTAGGGCCAAAGGCACTTACGCGCTGAGGACCGTAACCGGGACCGAGTATCGCCTTCCGGAACCAGTCAAATGATTCGACTCTGGGTTGCCGGCGCGCTACTAGCCGCAAGTCTTCCCGCCCAACTCGCGCTTAACCCGCCGGGCGCCATTACGCTGCCGACGGTCTACGTGACCGACGTTTCCGAAGTACGGGTCAGCCTGACCAACAAGGGCAATCAAAGCGTCACCGTCGCAACGCTCTCGATTGGCGGAACGGCATTCTCGATTCCCGATGCCCCGGCGCTTCCCCGGC
>JALYXS010000575.1 GCA_030946965.1 Acidobacteriota bacterium | reverse complement strand
CCCGTAAGCTTGACGGTGGGCGGAGTGCCGGCAACGGTTGTGTTTACCGGAATACCGAGCGGCCTGGTAGGCGTGACGCAAGTGAATTTCCAGGTGCCGCCGGGGGTCCCGTTAGGGGTGCAGCCGGTGGTTGTGACAGTGGGCGGCGCTTCGAGCCCGCCGGTGAATGTGACGGTGACGCCATGATGCCTGCTCAGCGTTAGACTTTCTCTTCCGCAACGATGCGCTGGATGTGTTGGGCGCCGTGAAGTACGCGAACAACCTCTATACCGCCCGCGCTCGGCAGGTAAAGGATCAGGTGCTTGGAAAAACCACGGACGGGAGAGCGTCGCATACCCGCAAGGCGAGGAACACCGGAATCGTATCGAGTCCCGCTGTGCGGTTGGGAGGCGAGGCGGGCGCATGTCGCCTCCACGGCGGCAAAGTACCGCTCGGCGAGCTCGACACCGCCGTGTTCTCCGAATAGACAAACTGCTCCAAGAGATCGAGCCGCGCGCGAGGCCGCTGCGTAACGAGCGCCGTCATTTCTTCGATGGTTTGCGTGGTTTCAGCTTAGCTAGAGCTTCGCGTTTCAACGTGCTCCAAAACTCCGGCGTGGCCGGAATCGGATCGCCGGAGTCTAGGCCCTCCAAAAGGAGAAGGTCGAGACGCTCTCGAGCGCGGCGCTTCCGATCCTCACGGATGAGCTCTCGGACGTACTCGCTCGGCGTGCTGTAGCCGGATTTAGTCTGTTGCTCGACGTATTCCTTGAGTTCCTCCGGAAGGGAGATGTTCATTGCAGTCATCGCCATAGGATAGATTTTTTTGGCACATTTTGTCAATTGCTGACAGGATGCCAAAGGGGACGAGCGGCTGGATTCGGTCACGGAGTCGCACCTGTCACTCACCGCGGTTGCTCGTGATAGATTAAACCCCAGGAAAACATTCATGCGCTTTTCTGTATTCTTTCTTCTGGCTTCGATTCCCCTTTTTGCCGCCGACCGCGATTTCAACGGCAGGTGGGACATTACCGTTCCCCACGAATCGAAGAATCGCGCGTGGTGGCTCGAAGTGACTGGCGCGGGAACGCCGTCAATCGCGGGGCGCTTCGTCGGTTTTCCCGGCGGCAACATGGACCAGATTCCGAATATCTCGATCCGGGACGGCGAACTTCAGTTCTCGACCGACCGTAAACAGAAGCAAAAAACGGTGCATCTGGCATATGCGGCCAAGCTCGCCGGCGGCAAACTCGAAGGCGTGATGCACTCTGGCGATGAGACCGCGACCTGGACAGGCGTGCGCGCGCCCGAGATTCCCGATAAAGACGATGGCTCCTGGCACGCCGGCCAACCCATCGAGATGTTCAATCACGCGGATCTAGCGGGTTGGCACGGGGTCGTTCAAAGTCAGGCGCTTGGCTGGACGGTGAAAGACGGCATTCTATCGAGCACCGGCGGCGCGAACAATTTGGAATCCGACCGGAAGTTTTGGAATTTCAAGTTGCACGTGGAATTTCGCGTCGGCGCTCACAGCAACAGCGGCATCGGGCTGCGCGGGCGGTACGAGGTGCAGATTCTCGAAGATTATGGCGAGCCGCCGAACCTCCACGGAAACGGCGCGCTCTATAGCCGGATCAAGCCTCCCGTTAACGCAAGCAAGAAAGCCGGCGAGTGGCAAAGCATGGATATCCGGCTGATTGGCCGCGTGGTGAGCGTGGTGTTGAACGACCACAAGCTGATCGATAAGCAAACGATCGAGGGGCTTACCGCGATAGCGACAGATCCCAACGAAAGCGACCCGGGTCCGTTGGTTTTGCAGGGCGACCACGGTCCGGTCGATTTTCGCGCCGTGGTGCTCACGCCTTTGACGCGATAGTGCCGTCGTCCGCTCCACAGTTTTCCGGCGTGTATGCGGCTGCGGTTACGCCTCATCGCGGTGAAGGCTATGAGGCCGATTTTGCCGCCATGCTGGAACTGGTGGACTTCCACGCCAAAGCGGGCGTGCAAGGCATTTGCCTGCTGGGATCGACCGGCGAGTTTCTCAATTTCAAAGCGGCCGACCGCGCGCGGCTGATTCATCTCGCGGTGAAGCGCAGCCGCGTGCCGATTATCGCGGGCGTCTCGCATTCCACTCTCGACGGCGCGATCGAGTTGGCCTTCGAGGCAGTCTCTTCGGGAGCCGCCGGCCTGCTGTTGATGCCCCCCTATTTTTTCCGTTACAGCCAGGCCCAGATTGCCGAGTTCTATCTGCGGTTCGCGTCGGAAGTGCGCGATCGACTGCCGATCCTGCTCTATAACATTCCGTTCTTCACCAACGGAATCGCCATCGGAACCGCGCGGGATCTGCTCTCGACCGGCAAGTTCGCGGGCATCAAAGATTCGAGCGGAGATTTCGATTACATGAGTGAACTGCTCGCCTTCCGCTCGCAAAATTCCCTCACGATCTTGGCGGGCAACGATAAGATCTTCACGCGCGCGCGTCAAGCCGGCGCCGATGGCGTGGTATCGGGAGTGGCGTGCGCCGTTCCGGAATTGATTGTCGCGCTGGATCGCGCCATCGCCGCCGGCGCCACGGAGAAGATTGCCGCGCTGGAAGCCCGTGCGCAAGAATTCATCGCATGGCTGGATCGCTTCCCAACACCGGTCGGCGTGAAAATCGCAACCACCATGCGCGGGCTCAAGACGGGCCCCCTTGCGGTTCCGCTTCCGAAAGAGGAATCCGAAGCACTCAAAGAATTTGAGAACTGGTTCAAATCGTGGCTGGTCTCAATCAAAAAGGCGGTGGCGGCATCGTAATGCAAGACTTTCGAGAAAACGCGCATTGGGTGGCCGATTGGGTGGCCGAGTATTTGGACGATCCCGAGAAGTATCCCGTGCTACCCAACGTTAGACCGGGCGAACTGATCGATGCGTTGCCACGGCGGGGACCCGAGTCGGGCGAACCCATGGAGCAGATTCTTGCCGATTTCGAACGCCAGATCGTGCCGGCCCTGACGCATTGGAATCACCCCGGATTCATGGCGTACTTCGCAACGTCGGCGTCGGGGCCTGGGGTCCTAGGCGAGATGCTCACGGCTGCGTTGAATGCGAACGGGATGTTGTGGAAGACGTCGCCGGCCGTGACGGAGCTGGAGCATGTCACCCTCGCATGGCTGCGGCAATGGATGGGCCTGCCGGACGAATTGTTCGGAATCGTGTACGACACGGCCTCGGTCGGCAGCATGCACGCAATTGCCGCCGCGCGCGAAATGGCTTCGCCGGAATTTCGGGAAACGGGTGCCGCGCCCGGCCTAACGCTGTATTGCTCGGAGCAGGCGCACTCGTCGATCGAGAAGTCGGCCATCGCGATTGGAATCGGCCGGCGGAACGTCCGCAAAATCGGCGTCGATGCGGAATTCCGCATGAATCCGGAGTTGCTGGAGCAGGCTATTCGCGCCGACCTGGAAGCGAAGAAACGCCCCTTCTGCGTGGTCGCGACCGTGGGAACCACTTCGACGACCAGCGTCGATCCCGTTCCCGCAATTTCGGAAATCGCGCGGCGCCACGATCTCTGGCTGCATGTCGACGCGGCATACGGAGGCGCGGCGGCAATCGTGCCCGAATACCGGCACTTCCTGGCGGGCGCGGAACACGCCGATTCACTGGTGGTGAATCCCCACAAATGGCTGTTCACGCCCGTCGATCTCAGTGTTCTGTATACGCGGCGGCCGGAGATTCTCCGGCGGGCATTCTCCCTCACTCCGGAGTACTTGCGCACGGCGGAAGACCCGCGCGCGGTGAATTTGATGGACTACGGCGTGCCGCTCGGAAGGCGCTTTCGCGCGCTGAAACTATGGTTTATTTTGCGGTACTACGGCCGTGACGGAATTGCACGGATCATCCGCAATCACATTCTTTGGGCTCAGGAACTGGCACGGCAAATTGCGTCCGACCCGAGGTTCGAAGTTTGCGCGCCCACGCCGATGTCGGTGGCATGCTTCCGCCTGCTGGGAACCGATGAAGAGAACCGGGCGCTGCTCGAGCGCGTAAACGCGACCGGCGATGTGTTTCTCTCGCACACTGTCCTAAATGGCCGGTTCGTGATTCGTCTGGCGATCGGAAACATCGGCACAACAAGGGAACATGTGCAAAACGCTCGGAAAATTGTGATTCAGTCGATCATAGCCGGTCAAAGAGAAGCAGCAGAAACCCGATAATCACGATCACCACAAAGACAACGCCAAGCCACCTCCCGAAGGAGGATTCGGACGGTAATCGACGATGTATACCCGATAATCTTGGCGTAAATTGTGGCAATCGATTCCTTGGCGGCTCATTTAACTATTGCACGGTCCACGCCCAGTCCGTGCCTCCCGGATTCAGAGGCGCGCCCTGGTTGTATCCGGCTCCCTTAATCGTGAAAGCGAGTTCCTCGGGCGTTGTCTTGAAAGCGGCGAGTTGGCGCGCATCCACTTCGACCACCAGCTTCGGGTGGAACCGGCGCAATGTCTCCCGGGTTCCCCGAAGCACCTCCACCTCAGCGCCTTCGACATCGATCTTGATCGCGTCTACCCGCTCTAAGTTCATCTCGCGGATTATATCGTCAATCCGGCGCCCTCGCACCTGGTATGGCCGGGGAGGCTCCTTGTAGGTGATATCCGCGTTCTCCCGCGAGAGCGACGACATGCCGGTGTTGAAGCTCGCCGATGCCCAGAACGTCAACTGGCTTTCCCGCGACGTGCATGCCACGGGCAACACAACCACATTGGCGGCGTTGTTCACCCGAACGTTGTCGCGCAGCAGTTTCAGCGTCTCGGGGTTCGGCTCGAACGCCAGAACTTTCCCGGTCTTTCCAGCTCGGGGTGAAGCTTTCATCGAAAAGTAGCCGATATGCGCTCCCACGTCGAGGAAAACCGAGCCTTCTGAGAGTGCTGGCGCGAGGGCCTCCCAGATCTCCGGTTGCCACTCTGCGCCCCGCAGGATGGATACGGCGATCAGATCGCGAGGGTCCAGAAGAAAACTCATTCCGGGTGCGACCTGAAGGCGCGCCGGACCCAGTAAGCCGGCGCGGCAGAGGCTCGGTACAGCGGTATAGATCGCGAAGTGTTCGACTGCGTCCTTTCCGATTGCTCGTGGCCAGTTTTCGAGAATGGCCTGCTCCGCCCGAAAGTAAAGTTTCACGGATGCGGCGCGGTTTGCGTGCACGAAGACCACTAGCAGAATGGCAGCCGCCAGCATCCCGCAAAGGATTCCAGCGATTTTTCGGAAGCGCGACCGGCGAGCGGAGTAGAGACTTGATCCCATGAATTGGCGAGACGGCGATCTCTCTTGTATCACATGTACAGAAGCGCCGGCGTCTTACAATCGGGAAAATGGTCTCACAACGATTGGTCTGCATCGTCATGCTGGCGTTCAGCGGTTATTGCTAAGCACCCGAATACGCCGATCCTGGTCGTCACGCCCATTTTCGCCGCTCGGGAAGCGCAGGAGGCCGATCCGCGACTCGAAGCGATGCGTGCGCATATCCGGAAGTGGCGGCATCTCGAATCGCCGCGGGCGACGGGCGTCTCCAGATTGTCGAAGGGACGGATCTGTTGGGTCGCACGCGCGCCGACGGCTTGGTGGATGGCACTCACCCGAATGATTTGGGTTTTGAATGGATGGCGGAAGGGCTGGCCCCGCCGCTTAGGACAATGCTCCGCCTTTCGAAGGCGATCGACAGCTCATCCGGGAAAATCGCCGCGGGCGTTCGGTTCGATCTGAATCAAAGAATCGTCCACCTCGTCCTCTTCCGGATCGA